>CALGRQ010000031.1 GCA_937880795.1 uncultured Dyadobacter sp.
AAAATAAGCAACCATGTAAATGCAAAAAGAGACTGCCCTTTTGAGACAGCCTCTTTTGCTTTATAGGTCCGATTCCCTACGTATAGTGCTGGCACAATTTTTTGTTGATGTGCTACAAATCTAAATCGAATCACAATGGAAAATAGAAACAACAATACCGGCACAACGATTGGTCTGGTACTTATGACGATCCTTGCTGCCGTTTTTGGCTATCTCTACTATCAGGAACGTGGCGTTACCACTAAGCAAGAAACAGATTTACAAGCCAGAGTAAGCGAACTGGCTGCATCCGAGATTAAACTTGACTCCATTTCTAAGCAATTAGATGCCCGTATTATAGAAGTTCAGGGATTAGGTGGCGACATCGCGGAACTTACTAAAATGAAAGAATCGCTTGAAAACGACCGTGCTTCATTACGTAAAGGCAATGCCTCTATGGGCAAGAAAATCAAGGAATATGAAGCATTCCTAACTAAAAAGGATGAGGAAATTGCCACACTTCGTGAGGAAAATCAGCAATTGCTAAGTCAGAATGAAACCTTGGTACAAACCAATACGGAGCTACAAACCAGTAAACAGGCTGTAAGAGACTCACTGGCTGGCGTGGTATCCAAAAATGCAGAACTTGAATCGAAAGTAACCACAGCGGCAGCGCTACGAGCGCGTAATGTGAAGGTATACGCTATTTCATCTAAGGGTAAGGTAAGAGAAGGCGAAGAAGTGAAGTCGAAACGTGTCGATAAAGTGAGGGTTGATTTTATTCTTGAAAAGAACCCACTTACGCTTACAGATAACAAAACGGTATATATGCGTATCATTGATCCGTCTGGTGCCACCATATCAGATGCGGCAACCGGATCTGGTGAATTTGACTTCAACGGCCAAAAGCAAGGATATACCATTAGCCAAGATATTGTATATGGCAATAACAACCAGGATGTAAGTATTATTTACGATAGAGCCACACCTTTTACAAAAGGTAAATATGTAGTTCAATTATATTCCGAGGGCTTTGCCATTGGAGAGGGCTCTTTCTCTGTGAAATAAAAGGTATCAGTTACAAGTTGTAAAAGACAGGACGATGGCTCGTCCTGTCTTTTTTTTGTCCCGCTGAAATTATTGTTTCAACAAACAAGTGCTTATTATTAGGTCTTAATTCCTAACTTGCGCCGTTCAAATAACCTGACTACATTAAAAATGTCATTATAAACACTTCTCTGATTTATGACTGAACAATTATCACAAAAACACCCTCGAGGGTTATATGTCCTTTTCTTCGCGGAGATGTGGGAGCGGTTTAGCTACTACGGAATGCGCGCAATTCTTCTCCTCTTCTTACTCGATAATATGCGGGGAGGACTCGGTCTGGAAGCATCAGAAGGAACCGCAATTTACGGTCTATATACAGCTTCCGTATATCTTCTTACCTTACCAGGAGGTTGGTTGGCCGATAATGTTTTCGGGCAGAAAAAATCGATTTGGTATGGCGGGATCATCATTATGATAGGACATATCGTACTGGCTATACCCGGTGGTACCGGCCTTTTCTTTCTTGGGCTCGGCATCGTAGCCATGGGAACCGGCTTACTAAAACCTAATATTAGCTCAATTGTTGGGGAATTATACCCCGAAGGTGGGGCAAGACGCGACGCTGCGTTTTCGATCTTCTATATGGGTATTAACCTGGGCTCAGTACTTGGAATTACCATTGTTGGTTATTTAGGTCAAAAAATAGACTGGCATATGGGCTTTGGAGCAGCCGCTGTCGGCATGCTGTTAGGTCTAATCGTATTCCGTTATGGAAGTAATACATACCTTCGTGGATATGGAGAAGTTCCACCAAAGAAAATTGTCACCGCCGAAGCCCAAGCCAAAGCAGGGACTGAGAAAAAATTAGGGTATGGACTTGTTGCCCTTTTGGTTGGCTTCTTAGCTATACTTCAACTAACGGGTACGTTGGATATGACCACAGCTCAGGGATTGGCCCAGGGGGCGGGAGTGATCATTGTAAGTGTATCTCTTTTCTACTTCCTTTTTATTTTAATAGCCGGTGGTCTTACCCCTGTAGAAAAGAAACGCGTGCTTGTTTTAATGGTATTCTTCTTCGCTGCCGCTATATTCTGGTCCGGTTTTGAACAAGCGGGTTCATCGCTTCAAATATTTGCTGAGCGCTACACCCAGCGTACCATAGGTGGTTGGGAGATGCCGTCAAGCTGGTTTCAAAACTTCAACGGAACTTTTATATTGATTTTTGCACCCATTATGGCCAGTTTGTGGATTTTCTTATCTTCAAAAGGGCTCAACCCATCAACACCCGTTAAGTTTGCTCTGGCATTGATATTGGTAGGTGCCGGTTTCTTTGTAATGGAGATGGGTGCTAAAGTGGCCGTAACTGGCCAGTTGGCTTCTCCCCTATTCCTTACAGTTACCTATATGGTACATACCATTGGTGAACTTTGTCTTAGTCCGGTTGGATTAAGCTCCTACACCAAACTTGCGCCAAAAAGATATGTGAGTCAGTTAATGGGTATATGGTTCGTAGCCGCATCGCTTGGTAACCTCATTGCCGGCCTGTTCGCAGGAGGGTTTGATGAAAAGAACCTACAACAAATGCCTGCCTTGTTCAATCAGGTAACCTTGTTCTCAATTGGATTTGGGGTACTGCTCCTTATTTTCTGGAAACCTGTTAAAAAATGGATGGGCGGCATTAGCTAATTCCGCCTTATCAATCCTTATATATGCAAAGAGCTCCCGGCAAAAACTTAACTGCCGGGAGCTCTTTATTTCTTATACCGATCGAAGGTTATTGTTGACCCATTGACTTTTCACGTATGGCTTTAAACTCTGACCCCTCCTTCCATTTTGGGAATGTCGATTCATTACTAAGCTTAACACCTACCTCAAACAGTAGCTGCATATCTTCCACAATTCCGGATAAATCCCAGTCAGAGCTATATTCATCCGTGGGGGCATGATAGCGTTTATCATTGTATTCCTTTTTCTGCGCCTCTCCCCAGGCTTCACCATGCTCCAGAGAAACGGAACCATTTTCAATATACATGGAAGGAATACCTACCTTGGCAAAATTGAAATGATCGGAACGGAAATACCATCCACCCGATGGATCCGGCTCTCCCCGCGTAACCCGTCCTTGCTTGGCAGCCACTTCATCAGCATAAGCATCTAGCTCAGACTGCCCCTTACCTACCAAAATAATGTCCTTCATCCGACCAAAAGGTTGTAATACATCCATGTTGATATCGGCCACCGTTTTGTTGATCGGGTATACCGGATGCGAGGCATAGTAATCGGAGCCCAATAACCCTTGCTCCTCCGCCGTTACTGCCAAAAACAATATAGACCTTGAAGGTTTCTTCGGCAACTTCGTATATGCATGCGCCAGTTCTAACAGGGCAGCAGTACCCGATGCATTGTCCGCTGCGCCATTGTATATAGAATCTCCATTAATAGGCTCCCCTTTCCCAAAGTGATCCCAGTGACCTGAATATATAATGTATTCGTCCTTACGATCTGTACCCGGCCATACTGCCAATACATTGTTCGACTCCGACTTTTTGATGGTATTATTAATGGTGATGGATGCTTTCATATGAAGAGGAACCGGCTTGAATCCTTTATTACGGGCAGTAGTCAATACCGTATCCGATACACCTGCCAGCTGAAACATCTTTTTAGCAAACTCCATCGTGATCCAGCCTTCAACCGCAGCTCTGGACATGTTGTCATCTTCGGCCTGAAGATATAGCTTAGACTTCGACCAGCCACTTCGCACCACCGCCCAATTGTAACTCGCCGGTTTTGTATCGTGGATAATCATAACACCTGCTGCCCCCTGGCGAGCCGCCTCTTCAAACTTATAGGTCCAACGACCATAGTAAGTCATTGTTTTTCCCTTAAACAGGTTAGCATCCCAAAAACCGGGGTCATTCACCAACACTACCACTGTTTTCCCCTTTACGTCTATACCGGCGTAATCGTTCCAGCCGAATTCAGGTGCTACAATACCATAGCCTACAAACACCATCTCCGAGTTTTCCAACTTCACCTGTTCCCGTACCCGTCGCGAAGCCGCGACAAACTCATCCAGATAGTTGAGCTCTATTCCTGATTTGGCTCCTTTGAAAACAAGCTTACCCGACGGCTTTGACATAATATCCACCATGGGCACCTTTTGAAAGTAGCTATCCCCATTTCCGGGTTGCAACCCCATTTTCTCAAATTCGGTTTTAAGATACTGAATGGTCTTCTCCTCCCCGGTAGAAAACGGCTTCCGTCCTTCCAGAGAGTCCGAAGCCAACACGGCAATGTGCTTGGCAAACTCTTTACCTGTGATCAGGCTTTCCTCTTTGTTTTCTGCCTTATCGCCGCATCCTGCAAGTATTCCGGATGCAAAGAACAAGGACATCAGCTTAAAATTTAACTTCATAAATAAATGGTGTTTTAATGTCAGAACTGGTTTATAATGAGGTATGTGAAATTAGACATTTATGGTCTATAACTATGTAAGAACTCGTTACCTTTGCGAGCAAACTTCAAAAAAACAACTAATATATGAGATTAGTAAAAATTGGTTACCCACTCATCGCCCTCTCCTTATTAGCCACTGCCTGTAAAAAGGAAAAGGAAGAATCAGATACCACCCAAGTGCCGGGCTATGACATCAGCTCGTTAGATTCGACGCACAAGGCTTGTGATGATTTTGACAGCTATGCCAACGGCGGCTGGAAAAAATTAAACCCTATACCAGGTACAGAAAGTCGCTGGGGTGCTTTCGGAATTCTCGATAAAGAGAATAAGGAAGTTAGACTGAAAGGTATTATTGAAGAAATCAGCAATTTGAAAAACCGTAAAAGCGGAAGTGAAGAACAACAAATTGCCGACTACTATCAGTCATTTCTGGATACGGCTACCATCGAAAAGCGTAGCATTGAACCACTCAAAACGTATCTTGATAAAATAGAAAGTGTACAATCTTTAAAAGATTTAGCCTCGGTTACAGGGGAGCTGCAAAAGATAGGGGTATCTACCGTTTTGGGTTTCCAGGTAGACGCAGACCTTAAAAACAGTAAGGTTAATGCCCTATATGAAGGCCAGGACGGCCTAAGTTTGGGAGAGAAAAGTTACTATGAGCGTACCGACTCCAGTACTGTAAAAGTACGTAACGAGTTTGTGAAGCATGTCGACACCATGTTTGGCCTTGCCAACTTCAAGGACGTTAATCCTGGTAAAACCATCTTAGACTTTGAGACCAAACTGGCAAAGCTGCAACTCTCCAATGTGGAGCTTCGTGATCCGGTGAAAACCTATAACAAAACGGCTTTCAAAGACTTTAAAGCACTTGCCCCTGACTTTGATTTGGAGGCATTCGCTTCTCAACAGGATGTAAAAGCGGATACCATCATTCTTCAAAATATTCCCTATATCACCAATACCAACAAACTGCTGAAAGCAACCCCGCTTGCAACGTTAAAACTATATACGCGCTGGCAGCTGCTTTCCACCTTCGCAAGTTATTTGCCTCAGCGCTTTGATCAGGAAGACTTCCGGTTTTTCAGCAAAGTAATGAGAGGGACCAAACAACAGAGAACACGTTCTGAACGCGCGATCCGTTCCACAGACGGCTTATTGGGTATGCCATTGGGAAAACTATTCTCTCAAAAGTATTTCCCCGAAGATGATAAAAAGAAGGTTTCTGAAATGATTGAGAACGTGCGAACCGTATATGGTGAGCGTATTGATCAGTTAACCTGGATGAGTGATTCCACCAAGGCTATGGCGCATAAGAAGCTAAAAGCTTTCACCTACAAAATTGGCTATCCTGATAAATGGAAAGATTACTCTTCAATTCAGATCGATAAAGGAAAGCTTTTCGAAAACGTAATTTCGGCTTCTCTGTTTCAGCATAAAGAAGCAATCAATAAAATTGGCAAGCCAGTTGATAAAAGCGAGTGGCATATGACACCACAAACTGTAAATGCCTATTACAATCCGTTAAACAACGAGATCGTATTTCCTGCCGGTATACTTCAACCGCCATTTTACAACCGCCATGCCGACGACGCTATTAACTATGGCGGTATCATTGCTGTGATAGGTCATGAGTTTACCCATGGTTTCGATGACCAGGGTTCTCAGTTTGATGACG
>CALGRQ010000032.1 GCA_937880795.1 uncultured Dyadobacter sp.
GCTGGACCAATGTAACTGGTCATCTCAATTATTATGCTCAGCAAATTAGCATAAAGGAAGGTCCTTTCCAGGCATTGAAGATTGTATGTAGTATCACGGTACTGTCGGTGTTATTGGGTAATGTTTTCAAATATTTCTCGCAGCGCATTATTGAAAACCTGCGTATTTATACCCTACTGAATATTAGAAAGGCTGTTTTTAACAATGTAATGAATCTTCATGTTGGCTACTTCAGCAATCAGCGAAAAGGCGATATCATTGCTAAAATAGCCTCGGATGTTGGTGTGGTGCAGTTCTCTGTCACCGGTACATTACAGGTGGTATTTAAAGAGCCTTTGCAATTATTGGCCTATGTATTTATGCTGTTTAGCATTTCGTTCAAGCTCACCATTTTTGCTATTCTGGTTATTCCAATTTCTGGTTTCATCATTTCAAAAATCGTTAAAAGGCTTAAACAACAAGCAGCCGAAGCACAACAACTCTTTGGTTTAATGATTAGTTATCTGGACGAAGCTCTTTCAGGAATTAAGATTATCAAATCGTTCAATGCCACGCAATCCATCAAAGATAAGTTCCATGCGGAGAATGTTCGCTTTTCTGAGTTGGGACGTAAAATGGCAAGACGTCAACAACTTGGCTCTCCGGTTTCCGAATTTTTAGGCGTAGCCATGGTGAGTTCCATCGTGATGTATGGGGGGTGGCTTATATTGAATGGCCAATCGGATCTGACGGGCCCCGATTTCATTGCATACATTGCCATATTTTCACAGGTAATGCGTCCGGCAAAAGCCATAACAGAATCGTTCAGCAATATTCATGGTGGAATTGCCGCCGGCGAAAGAGTTTTAGAGCTTATAGATGAAAAACCTTTGATCGTTGATGCACCGGATGCAGTAAACGTTTCGAGCTTTAATGATTCTATAAAATTAGAAAACCTATCCTTCTCCTACCCTGGCCGAAGGGTTTTGGACTCGATCAATTTGACGATACCAAAAGGGAAAACAATCGCTTTGGTAGGACCTTCTGGTGGTGGAAAATCGACTTTAATGGATCTAATTCCCCGATTTATAGAGGCCGAAAGTGGACGGGTTTTATTTGACGGAGTAGATGTGAAGCAAATTGCGCAGGAATCTCTATGGGCATTGGTAGGTGTGGTTAACCAGGAATCTTTACTGTTCAATGATTCTATTTTCAATAACATTGCATTTGGAATGCCCAATGCCACCTACGCCGAAGTAGAGCAAGCTGCACGCATCGCAAATGCGCACGAGTTTATTTTGCAAACCGAGAATGGTTATGACAGCAACATCGGTGATCGTGGGATGAAGCTATCCGGTGGACAAAAGCAACGTATTTGTATTGCACGGGCTGTTCTTAAAAATCCACCGGTGATGTTGTTGGATGAAGCCACCTCCGCTCTGGATACCGAATCAGAAAAACTGGTGCAAGAGGCGCTCAATAATCTAATGAAAAACCGTACTTCGCTTGTGATTGCGCACCGTTTGAGCACGATACAAACCGCTGATTTAATCGTTGTGTTGGAAGAAGGTAAAATAAGAGAGCAAGGAACACATCAAGAATTGATGGCAGCCAATGGCTTATACCGTCGACTGATTGATATGCAAACATTTAATGAGTAAGAAATTTTTATAGATTTTAATTCTATTGCTGCATGTTTAAAAAGAAAAATTTGTTTGCTCGACTTTGGCTAAAACATACGGACCGAATCAAGTATAAACAATATAAATGGGAGCTCGCCAATTACAAACATGTTGAGTTTGCCAATTTTATCGGTAACACAGAAAAACTAACAACACCCGATAAAATTAAAGAATATGCCAGAAAGAATGGTAAAATAAGACTTTGTCATAGCGGTAATGCGGGGGATGTAATTTATGCTTTGCCTACGGTTAAACAAATTAAGCAGTTGACCAATGTTCCTGTCGAATTTTATTTACGTCTTGGGCAACCTTTGAAACTGTCCGGATACAACACTCATCCGCTGGGTAATGTTATGCTGAATGAGAAAATGGCAGAAATGCTTATGGCATTACTTAAACCACAGCCCTATATCGATGTTTGTGAAATTTTAACTGACCAAACTATTGATATAGATCTTGATTATTTCAGATCAGGCGGGATTCCCTTGGACAAGGGTAATATAGCGCGCTGGTGCAGCTACTTAACAGGAGTAAATCCAGTTCTTTGGAAACCTTGGATTGAGGTTATTCCAAATAAGGACTATGCCAATACTATTGTTATGGCACGTAGTGAGCGGTATAGAAACTTTACGGTCAATTATAAATTTCTAAATCAATATAAAAACATTGTATTTATAGGTGTAGAATCGGAGTTTAAGGATATAAAAAAGACAATTCCTCACATTCAGTGGATTCAGGTAAGTAATTTTATGGAAATGGCACAGATTATTGCTGGTTCTAAATTTTTTATTGGGAACCAGTCTTTCCCTTTTTCTATTGCCGAGTCATTGAAAGTGCCTCGAGTTCTAGAGACCTCCTTTGAAGTTATCAATGTTGTTCCTGAAGGTGAGAACGGTTATGATTTCTTTTTTCAGGAGCATTTGGAATCGATTGTAGAAATGTTAAATAATAAAAAGTAGCCTTTGTTATGAAAGAAGTAAAGCAAGTAGCAGTAGTTATTCCATTCTATAAATCTGAACTTACTGAACTTGAAGTTATTTCTTTAAAGCAATGCTTGAATATACTTTCTGGTTATCCGATTATTGCTATCAAACCGACCCTTTTGGATATTTCATATATCCAAAAGGGTTTTGAATTTAGCCGAATACATTCATACACTGATTCGTACTTTGACGGTATACAAGGATACAATTCACTTATGCTCTCCACAGAGTTCTATGACTCTTTTATGGATTTTGAGTATATTCTCATTCACCAGCTAGATGCTTTTGTTTTTCGCGATGAACTCTCGCATTGGTGCGACAAAGGGTATGACTATATAGGTGCACCATGGTTAAAACGACTCCCAAATCCTGATTTTGTTAAAGAGTGGAAAACTAGGATCAATACGCGCTATCATATTTTTCGCAATACTTTCGAGAATGGTTTACCAAGTGACAGACAATTCGATAATCAGGTGGGGAATGGAGGCTTCTCTCTGCGGCGAGTTAAAAAATTTCGGGATTTAACTAAGAAGTATAAGGAGAAAATTCAAGAATATCAAACGCGGAAGGAGCATCAATTTCACGAAGATGTATTTTGGAGCATAGAGATGAATCGAAAGTGGAAACAACTCAGAGTGCCAAACTACCAAATAGCGTTACTTTTTTCTTTTGAAAACAGGCTTGATCAATCCATGATGCACACGAAAAACCTTATTCCGTTTGGTTGTCATGCTTGGGATAAGTATCTGGACTTTTGGAGACCATATATCGAAGCATTTGGGTATAAGATCGGTGAAAGTAAAATTTAGAGTCAAAGATTCTTTTCTCTTTTTTTTCTAAGTTTCCATAAATCAAGATATATTTTGAGATACCTAAATCTGGGAAAGATGCGTGAGTGCCTAAAATGACTGCCTATTGTCGCTAATTGGGAGTAAGTAAAACCTTGATCTAACAGATTATTAGCAAAGACTTTAAATGCGCGTCTTTCATAACGGGATAGCGTCGCCTCATTCAATCCGTCGGTATTAACAGGTAATATCCAACTCCACTTTTTATGAACTTTTAATGTTGCCTCGAACCATTCCGAGTCAAAATTTCCTTCTGAAAAATGTCTGAGAACGATTTCATACGTAACTGCAACTTTATACTTTTGGTTGACGGCAAGCGAAAAATCCAAATCGTACCCATGAAATTTTGTGAGTAAACCCTGATCAAACGGATATTCCAAGACAATGGATTTTTTTGTGCACATCCAGCATCCGTCAATACAGGCCACATGGGATAGCTTTTCATCCTTCGGATTTCTATAGTCAAAAAATTCGGTTTCGCCAGAATGCTTGAAACCTTGAATCAGCGAACAATAGAAGCCACCATTCACTTCTAGATCCGCGTTATACCAACTCGAAGGCACCAATGACTTATACCCTCCCCCAGCTACCCCAATTAACCCCACCTTAGGATTTTGATCGAATAGCTCAGTAACTTTGTTGCCCCACATCGGAGTAATCATCTCTATATCCTCATGCATAAAGCACAATATGCCATATTGGGCTTGGGCTGCACCACGGTTGTATACCTCACAAATGCCCATTTTTCCCTCTGAATTATCAATTGCGATTATCTCGAACGGTATTCCTATGGTTTGTGCAATATTAACTTTAACCTTGCTTAAATCCTGTTCATTTGCTGAACATATAATTACTGAAATCATGCTTTAAATTATGAAAAAACAATCTGGTCTACCAGAATGGATAGTGATTTTTTTTCTATGAGGCAGGCAGGTTGACACTAAAATATTAGTCTTATTCTTCTGTTTTTGTTTTACAATAACTTGTCAACAGTAAATGAGACTCTGATATTGCCCGTATGGATTGCAGTTCATCGGGATGGAAAGCCATTGCCTGTCCCTTCGTTACGTCCCTTTCTAAATCATTGGTTCTAATTACAACTTCTCCCTGTAATACGAGTACCGTATATAATGCAGTTGCTTTCTGACTCGTCATTTCGGCACCGGCCTTTAAAGCGGTAACAACCATGGTAAGCCTATCCGACTTGAAGGCTGTTATACTGTTTCGATCGTTCTTTATCCAACTGTTTTCTTGTTTAAGCTGTTCTAGCAAAACAGGTATGTCCATAAAAACGGAGTGAGCATCTATGATCCGATCCCCTTCTGGCCTATTGGCGGTTGCGTCATTACGTTTTATATCCATGAGCGTATACATTAACGTGAAGAGATTGATTTAGATATCACAGTCAACCTATATAACTATGCCAACGAAAGACAATCACTAAAGTTTGGTATGCTCTGGATCAAATGGGATTAGTAGAAATACGGAACACGCATTTACGCGTTCCGTACTTAGCGATAGAAGGGGCTTGTATAGCTTTTGGTGTATAGTTGATATATTAAAAACTCCTTGCTATTGCCATCAAGGGAGCATTCCGATAACAAAAGCGTGCATATGGCTGTATTACTAATGAATAGTAGATTTAGTTTTTGTATAGTAGAAACCGATTCGAAGTAATTGGTTGCAACGGTTTATGATTTTTTTTACTCCTGACTTGTACCTGACAACAAGCTTTTTCTGCACAATTTGGGTATATAGTTTAAATCTTCAAGCAAAAGCTATGGTTGTTCGGAATGTGGTTGCGATTGCAGAGGAATAATCAGAAATTGCGCCCCCAAATTTTTGAATCATCACATGACCCATATTTCTTGCGGAATTGATTTCGGTACCTCCAATTCCAGTATAGCCCTCGCTACCGCACAAAACATAAGTTTGATACCCGTTGAGGGCGAAAGCGTCACCACACCCAGTGCCATGTTTTTCCTACGGAAAGGAAATGTTCCTTACTATGGACGTGAGGCAATGAATAAGTTTCTTAGTCGTACTCCCGGACGTTTAATGCGAAGCTTGAAACGCGTGTTGGGCACCCCTATCATGAGACAGGGTACCATGGTGAATGGCGAGCATATGAAGTTTGATCAGATCATTGCGTCCTTTTTGCAAAATCTTAAAGATCGTGCGGATCAATCGGCTGGTCAATCCATCGAAAATGTGGTGATTGGCAGACCGGTTCATTTTGTCGACAATGATTCAGAGGCTAACATACGGGCGCAGGCTGAGCTTAAATCGGTGGCGCAGTTGCTAGGCTTTAAAAATATTG
>CALGRQ010000033.1 GCA_937880795.1 uncultured Dyadobacter sp.
AAATTAAGCTCCGCCAACAAACAGTTTTCGGGGTTGCGACCCACCATTACAACATTTGCACCACTACGGATAAAGGCACGGGAAGCCGAAAATCCTAATCCGGTAGTTCCGCCAATTACCACAATTGATTTATTGATAAGCCACTTTTCCATAATGCTGATTTTTTATGCAAAGTATACCTATTTGTCATGAATTGAAAATGCCCCGCAACTTTCTGTGTTACGAGGCATCTTAACAAGTATTGATTCCGGACCTGACTTTTAGGCGACGGATCGCAATAAAGCCATTGATGATTTATCAAATTTCTCTTGAGCGTATTCAAGAGAAAGCGTGAACTCTTTGATATCTTTTTGAGATGGTAGCTCAAACATTGCGTCTGTCATAATGGACTCGCAAATAGAACGAAGTCCACGAGCACCCAATTTATATTCCATGGCGCGGTCTACGATGAAGTCAAGAACCTCTTCGTTAAAGGTAAGTTTAATACCTTCCATCGCAAATAGCTTGGTATACTGCTTCACCAGTGCATTTTTTGGCTCAACCAGAATTCTTTTAAGAGTTTCTTTGTCCAAAGGATTCAAATGCGTGAGTACTGGCAGACGACCAATTAGCTCTGGGATCAATCCAAAAGATTTTAAATCCATGGCTGTAACGTAGCGCATCAAATTGCCTTTGTCAAATATCTCAATGATTCGGTTATCCCCTGAAAATCCGATCGGACGTGTATTGATCCGCTTTGAAATATGACGTTCTATACCATCAAATGCGCCTCCGCAAATGAAAAGGATGTTTTCTGTATTGATCGTGATCATTTTCTGATCAGGATGTTTTCGACCACCTTGCGGAGGAACGTTTACAGAAGATCCTTCTAATAGTTTTAACAAAGCTTGTTGAACGCCTTCACCGCTAACATCACGGGTGATAGAAGGGTTATCAGACTTTCTGGCAATTTTATCAATTTCGTCAATATATACGATTCCGCGTTCCGCAGCTTCCACATTATAGTCCGCAGCTTGTAAAAGACGAGTGAGGATTGTTTCAACGTCCTCACCAACATATCCGGCTTCGGTTACTACAGTTGCATCGGCCACGCAAAATGGTACCTGAAGAATACGGGCAATGGATTTTGCAAGATAAGTTTTACCGGTTCCGGTTTCTCCAACCATAATGATGTTGGATTTTTCAATCACGACGTCGTCTTCCGTTACCGTTTGATTAAGACGTTTGTAATGGTTATATACCGCAACAGCGAGAGATCTTTTGGCTTCGTCTTGCCCTATTACATATTGTTCAAGGAAATGCTTGATCTCTGTCGGCGGAATGGATTTAAGTTTTGGGAGTTTCCCTTTCTTATCCTTTTTTTCTTCTTTGGAACCTAATTCTTCGTTGATAACCTGATATCCCTGCGCAATACAATGATTACAGATGTGGGCATCAATTCCCGATAGTAAAAGGTCAACTTCATTTTTCTTACGTCCGCAAAACGAACAACTTACTTGTGCCATTGATCAGTATTTCAGTGATGGTACGATGCAATTCAAAATCATAAACCAACCGGATTTTGATTGTTGAGACAACTTAACAAAATGTAGAAACATATCGTTTCCGTTTTTCACATCAATTTACTTTTGGTAAAGCAACAACTTCCGTTTCAGAAAGACGTCGGATTGATGTCAACACCATTATATGAAAGGGTGGTGCGTCAACAAATTAGTAAGTTGGTTCAAAGTAATTTTACTGCAAAGTTCTGGTTTTTTAAGCGCCTTACCAAATCTTGTTGTTACCATATACTAAAAGTCGCCCAGACATAATTTGTCGGGGCGACTTTTAGTATTGATACAAACTACTTATTTATCTCTTGTTAAAACTTCATCAATTAAGCCATATTCTTTCGCCTCTGGAGCGCGCAACCACTTGTCACGGTCCGAGTCCAGGCCGATTTGTTCTGGTGTTTGTCCGGTATGGTGGGCCAGGATGTCATAAAGCTCGTGGCGAAGTTTCACGATTTCCCGCGTAGTAATCTCTATATCCACTGAGGTACCCTGAGCTCCGCCCGATGGTTGGTGAATCATTACTCTTGCGTGCGGTAGGGCCGACCGCTTTCCAGCCGCTCCACCTGCCAAAAGTACTGCTCCCATGGATGCCGCTAAGCTGGTACATACAGTGGCTACGTCTGGACGAACATACTGCATGGTGTCGTAAATACCTAGCCCTGCATATACGGACCCGCCAGGGCTATTGATATACATGAGGATATCTTTTTTAGGATCAGCCGATTCAAGGAACAGAAGTTGAGCTACAATGATATTAGCAATATTATCGTCTACACCTGTTCCCATGAAAATAATACGATCTGCCATCAGTCTTGAGAAAACATCCACTTCACGAAAATTCATTGGACGTTCTTCGATTACTGAGCGGGTCATATTGTCCACGGTATGGTTTACATAACCGTCCACTGTAAGGCCATTCATCCCTAAATGATGAACGGCGTATTTTCTAAATTCATTACCGTAATTCATGGATAATCAAAAATTTTTAAAAATGATGTATGTAATAAAGGGTATATGTCTTGAATAACAAAAAGGCGTTTATCTTAGTTTCTATATATAAAATGGAGCCTGTTGTTTTTCTTACCCTTTGCAATTTTGAATATTATGTTGAATAATCCTTACTTGTTTGAGTTATAAATTATCGAAAATTGCAACAGTCACTCATTTATAGCCTGATTATATTGCAGGAATGTAGTGCGTAATTAAAAAAAATATAAAATCGCCATGGATCAAGCATCGGAATTATCGGATAAAATTCGCCTGATTAGGTTACAAAAGGGGCTCTCACAAGAAAATATGGCGGACATGATGGGCTTGTCTACTTCCGCTTATGGCGATATAGAAAGAGGAAGGACAGAACTTTCGTATGCACGCCTAGAAAATATATCCAAATTATTGGATGTTCCATTACCTGAGTTATTGGGCTTTGAAGCCCAAACAATGACAGAAGTAGAGTGGCTTCGCCAGGAAAATGCCAGGCTGTTGGAGGTTAATGTAGGGCTTCAAAATGAGCTGGATCAATGGAAGGCTCAATTTAAACAGTGGATTGGGCAGGGTTTGATCAAAAAGGTAGGGGAGCAACGTCAGCGAATTGGCTTTTAAGAATTGCTGGGTCATTAAAAGACGAAGCGTTCAAAGTGTACAGTTTAACTGTTACTTTGAACGCTTCAAAAGAATTGCTATATAAGATTAGGCTACTTCCTGAGCTTCTCCTTTTGCAAGGGCTTCGAATTCGCTTACTTCAATAGTTTGCTCATCTGTGGAAACCTGACCACGAATCACTTCTAATACTTTATTGTCAACAACTTGATTGAAAATGCTAGTGTAGTTATCACGCTCTTTATCGGCTAGATATCCTTGTGCAACGCGATCAATAGTTTCTTTCATGCTTTCGTCGTCGCCATAGATCCCGAACTGACTTTTTACCATTTCACGGGTAAAGTCAAGAATTTCAGGATATTCAACTTTTACACCAGCTGTATCAGCAATTTTATTTTTGATCAAGCTCAATTTAAGAGACTTGGCGAAATCAGGGAATTGCTCATCAATTTGCTCACGGGTAAATTTACCATCGTTGGTTTTTTCAAGCCAGTTTTTAAGGAATTCTTCTGGCAATTCAATTGCGATGTTATCCACCAAAGCAGTTTCGATATCGCGACGAAGCAATGCTTCTGTCTCTCTTTCGTAGTTGCTCTTAATAATTTCAAGAACTTTTTCTTTGAATGCTTCTTCCGTATCGGCAACACCTGGTCCTAATACTTTTGCAAAGAATTCTTCATTCAATTCAGCAGGAGCCTGACGAGTAACATCTTCAACAACCAGTGTAAATTCGCCAGCAAGTTCGCTCACGTCTTCTTTTTTCTTGCCAGTTACATGCGCAATAGCAGCCTGGTCTTCAAAAGTAGATTGAATGTCAAACGTAACTACATCGCCTTTTTTAACGCCGATAAATTTAGCTTGGTTAGCCTCATTTACTTGCTTTGTAGGAATCGCAGTACGGGTAGTGAATTCAGTGGATTCTTGTTTCAATTCACCAAATATCATATCTCCAAGCTCACTCACTTCTGGATGAGTGCTATCTGCAAATCTTTCGCGAAGGCTATCCAAAGTTTTGTTTAACTCGTTGTCGTCTACATTAATGGTATAACGCTTTACAGCAGATAAGTCTGATAGATTTGCGTCGAAATCAGTAGCAAGACCTAGGTCGTAGCTGAATTCGAATTCATTAGGGGTATCCCAGTTTACTTCGTCAGCAGATTTACGATCAGGAATAGGATCTCCTACAACCTGTAATTTGTTTTCACGGATATAGCTACTTACCGCATTGCTCAGAAGGTTATTAACTTCGTCAACAAGAATGCTCTTACCGTACATACGCTGAATAACGTGACCAGGTACTTTTCCGGGACGGAAACCTTTCAAATTCACGCGTTTTGAATAATCCTTGATTGTTTTATCAACTTTTGGCTGATAATCCTCCTTGGTCAGCTTTACTTTAAGTGAGGCTAATGTGGGCGAATTTTTCTCTAATAAAACTTCCATGCGTTCCTTTATGATATTGGTAAATTCCTTTTTTGATAAAAACTGAAAAGAAAAATGCCCTCAAAACAGTGTCCTGAGGGCATTTGACGGGTTTCACTACGGAGCCATTATTTTTAAATCTAATTAAGAACATGACGCCCCGTCACTCCCCTTGTTGTTCGTACGGGCGGAGGGAATCGAACCCCCACGCCTTGCGGCACTAGATCCTAAGTCTA
>CALGRQ010000034.1 GCA_937880795.1 uncultured Dyadobacter sp.
TGGCTGAGAACTTCTGCTGTATTTGCTGAAGATAAGCCAGGAGAACATACTTTTTATATTCAAAATCCAGAACACCCTCGGTTAACCAGTCGACATGGAGCTTTGTCATGATCTGTAGACGATTTGATACTATTAAAATTTAAATATTTACCTCATACTATCAAAACATTCTCCTGTATTGACAGAACTAATACAACTAAAGTCATATACAAACCTGTCAATCTACAAAATTGTCATCCTGCAACTGAAAAAATGTCAGACTAGCCTATCTGGCACAGATTGTGCTATTCAGTAGGGAGTCAATTCAATTACTGACAATCATAAAATAATAAAACGCTTAATATCTATGTCAACTTTAGCAGAAATACAAGTGAACGTACAACCTCTGGCTGATCGTGTTCTTGTAGAACCAGCCCCAGCCGAAGAAAAAACAGCATTTGGTATCATCATTCCTGATACTGCAAAAGAAAAACCACAACGCGGTACTGTTGTAGCAGTAGGTCCTGGTAAAAAAGACGAGCCTTTGACTGTTAAAGTAGGTGATACCGTATTATATGGTAAATACTCAGGAACTGAGCTGGCATACGAAGGAAAAGATATCCTTATCATGCGTGAATCAGACATCTACGCCATCATTGGTTAATCGTCTGATCAATATTTTAGTTAAAATTTTAAAAGTTAATTCAAATTACTAATTGGTATGTCTAAGAAAATATTTTTTGATACCGAAGCCCGTGAGAAGATCAAAAAGGGTGTAGATACATTGGCTGATGCCGTTAAAGTTACATTGGGACCACGTGGTCGTAACGTTGTAATTGATAAAAAATTCGGTTCTCCAAGCATCACTAAGGATGGGGTTTCTGTTGCAAAAGAAATCGATTTGAAAGACCCTATCGAAAACATGGGTGCTCAGTTGGTAAAAGAAGTAGCTTCAAAAACTGCTGATTCTGCTGGTGACGGTACAACTACTGCCACTGTTTTGGCTCAGGCTATCTACTCAATTGGTGTGAAAAACGTTGCTGCTGGTGCAAATCCAATGGATTTGAAACGCGGTATCGATAAGGCTGTTGCTATCATTGGCAAAGACCTTGAAGGACAGAAAAAAAATATCTCTACTTCAAAAGAAATCGCTCAGGTTGCAACTATCTCTGCTAACCACGACGAAGAAATCGGTAACATGATTGCCGAAGCGATGGAGAAAGTAGGAAAAGAAGGTGTTATCACAGTTGAAGAAGCTCGTGGTACTGAAACAGAAGTTAAAACTGTTGAAGGTATGCAGTTCGACCGTGGATACCTTTCTCCATATTTCGTAACTAATACTGAGAAAATGGAAGCTGATCTTGAGCGTCCATATATCTTGATCTCTGAGAAGAAAGTTTCTTCAATGAAAGAACTTCTTCCTGTATTGGAAGCAGTTGCTCAAACTGGCCGTCCTTTGCTTATTTTGGCAGAAGATGTTGACGGAGAAGCTCTTGCTACTTTGGTAGTAAACAAAATCCGTGGCGCTTTGAAAGTTGCTGCTGTTAAAGCTCCTGGCTTTGGTGACCGTCGTAAGGCTATGCTTGAAGACATCGCTATCATCACAGGTGGTACTGTTATCAGCGAAGAGCGTGGTTTCAAATTGGAAAACGCTACTTTGGAATACCTTGGTTCTTGCGAAAAAGCAATTATCGACAAAGACAACACAACTTTGGTTAACGGAGCTGGTAACACAGAAGATATCCAAGGTCGTGTAAATCAAATTAAAGCGCAGATCGAAAATACAACTTCTGATTACGATCGCGAAAAACTTCAGGAGCGTCTTGCTAAATTATCAGGTGGTGTAGCTATCCTTTACATTGGTGCTGCAACTGAGGTTGAAATGAAAGAGAAAAAAGACCGTGTTGACGATGCATTGCATGCAACTCGTGCTGCTGTTGAAGAAGGTATCGTAGCTGGTGGTGGTGTTGCTTATATCCGTGCAACTGCTGCATTGGATGGCGTAACTGGCAACAACGATGACGAAACTACTGGTATCAACATCATCCGTGTAGCTCTTGAAGCTCCTTTGAGAACAATCGTTGCTAACTCTGGCCAAGAGCCATCTGTTGTAGTTGCGAAAGTGAAAGAAGGATCCGCTGCATTTGGTTACAACGCAAAAGACAATGTATACGGAGACCTTCTAGAGGCTGGTATCATTGACCCTAAGAAAGTATCTCGTCTTGCTTTGGAAAACGCAGCTTCTATCGCAGGCCTGTTGTTGACAACAGAATGCGTAATTGCTGACGAACCAGAAGAAGCTCCTGCTGCTGGTGGCCATGGTCACCCAGGTGGAATGGGCGGAATGATGTAATTTCATTCAAATAAACGCTTTACGAAAGGTTGCTCCGCAAAAGGGCAACCTTTCGTGTTTTATACAGGTTCTGAACTGATTTTACTCATGGTTTCTGCCTTATACCTCATTTACATTTGATATAGTGATCATCAAATTAGCAAACACTATGAAACGCAGAGAACCTATTTCTAAAATCATGACAGAAAATGTACTAACAGTTACCGTTAATGACGAACTGCATGATGTTGTAGACTTATTACAAAAAAAGAAAATCCGCCATATACCCGTATTGGATGGAAAGGAGATAGCAGGAATAATCAGCAGAACAGACATAAACCGATTGACATTCAGCTCCTTGTTTGACAATCAGGACGGCGCTGATGAAGCTGTACTCGAAATGCTATCTATACCACAAGTAATGACACACAAACCACGTATAGTAAAGTCCGAGCAGTTGATTAAAGAAGTGGCGGAAATTTTTGCAGAGGAAGAGTACCACGCTCTTCCCGTAACTGATACAGAAGATAACCTCGTAGGAATCGTTACGACCACAGATGTTATCCGATATATGCTCGAACAATATTAACTTGAGTAATACAAAAAAATAGTCGTCCGGAAATTCCAGACGACTATTCACTTTACTCAACGTTATGAAAAACTTCGCCATTATGACGAAGTATCAAATGCTTGGTCACTAGTCTTTTAAAAAAATTGTTAAATATTTAAAAACGAATTTCTGTTTAAGGTAACATCAGGCCATCCTGCATCACCAACCGCCGGTCAGCCATTTCGGCCAACTCCTCATTGTGGGTCACAATCACAAAGGTTTGCCCATATTCATCCCGAAGTTTAAAGAACAACTGATGCAGATCAAGGGCATTGTGAGAATCTAAATTTCCGCTGGGTTCATCTGCCAGAACGATTGCCGGTTTATTCAGCAAAGCCCGTGCTACGGCCACCCTTTGCTGCTCCCCACCAGAGAGTTGAGACGGCAAGTGATTCAAACGGTCGGATAATCCTAATAATTCCAGAAGCTCTTTTCCACGGGCTATAATATCTTTTTCCTTTAATCCACCACCTATATATCCTGGCATGCATGCATTTTCAAGCGCTGTAAACTCGGCCAGCAGGTTGTGAAACTGAAAAATAAATCCAATCTTTTCGTTGCGAAAACGAGCCAGATCACGGTCTCGTTGGGTGAAGACATTCGTGTTTTCTATAAACACCTCTCCATCGTCAGGACGATCCAAAGTACCCAGTATATGCAACAACGTACTTTTCCCCGCCCCCGAAGCACCCACGATGGCAACCACCTCTTTTTCCTGCACCGTTACGTCTATACCTTTCAGAACCTGAAGAGAACCATAAGTCCGTTTTATTCCTTTTGCCTGAAGTAAATTCATTTTCCGAAAAGATAATTGGGCTAAAACCTACCCCCGTTTTGATTAATTCCTTAATTTGCCGTGAAAATACCAATTTACTTTTATACTCATGAATATTCACGAATATCAAGGCAAAAGCGTTCTGAAAAAATACGGTGTGCGTATTCAGGAAGGGCTTGTAGCCGACACGCCCGACAAGGCGGTAGAAGTTGCACGTGAGCTTAGCCAGCAGACAGGTACCAAATGGTATGTGGTTAAATCACAGATCCATGCTGGTGGGCGTGGTAAAGGCAGAATCGTTGGTACAGAACAACGCGGCGTTGCTCTTGCCAAATCTGTTGAAGATGTACGTACAATATCCAACAACATTCTTGGCAAAGTACTTGTTACACACCAAACAGGTGAAGCCGGAAAGCGTGTGAATAAAGTACTTATTGCCGAAGACGTATACTACCCAGGCCCAAGTGAGCCTAAAGAATATTACTTATCCATTCTATTGGATCGTGCTAAAAACTGTAACGTAATTATGGCCAGTACCGAAGGTGGTATGGACATTGAAGAAGTTGCGGAGCACACGCCAGAAAAAATCATGAAAGAGTGGATTGATCCAAAAGTTGGATTGCAGCCATTCCAGGCACGAAAAGTGGCTTTTGCCCTTGGATTGGAAGGTGACGCGTTCAAAGAAATGGTGAAATTCATCACAGCTCTTTACAAAGCATATGTAGAAAGTGATTCAGCGATGTTCGAAATCAACCCGGTTTTGAAAACATCTGATAATAAAATTCTTGCTGTGGATGCAAAAGTTGATCTTGATGACAACGCTTTGTACCGTCATCCAGAATTAGCTGAAATGCGTGATACCAACGAAGAAGATCCTTTGGAAGTAGAAGCTGGTGCTAACAACCTGAACTATGTGAAGCTTGACGGAAACGTAGGTTGTATGGTGAACGGTGCAGGACTTGCGATGGCTACAATGGACCTTATCAAGCTTTCAGGTGGTGAGCCTGCTAACTTCCTCGATGTTGGAGGTGGTGCGAACGCACGTACCGTAGAAGCAGGTTTCCGTATTATCTTGAAAGATCCAAACGTTAAGGCTATCTTGATTAACATCTTTGGAGGTATCGTTCGTTGCGACCGTGTTGCAGCGGGTGTTGTTGAGGCCTACAAAGCGATCGGTGAAATACCTGTTCCGATCATCGTTCGTTTGCAAGGTACAAATGCCGAAGAAGGTGCGCGTATCATCAACGAATCGGGCTTGAAGGTATCTTCTGCAATTGAATTCAAAGAAGCAGCTGCCAAAGTTTCAGAAGTACTTGCTGAACTAGGTGTATAAGCTTTAATATACGACAACAAAAAAGGCGACCGAGGTCGCCTTTTTTGTTGTCGTATATTACCCTAATATCCAGTATAGCACCAGTGTTGTCAAAAAACTAACCCCTCCTTGCAAACCCGTTAGAACCGTGTGGGTGCGATAAGTATCTTTCTCCACGATACCGGTAAATTGAGAAACCACCCAAAACCAGGCATCATTGGTATGCGAAACAACCATAGCTCCACTGCCTACCGCCATCACCACCAATGTAATCTGCAAAGGTGTTTCAAAACCAAGAGATACCAATAAAGGTGCTAAAATACTCGTTGTAAGCACCATGGCTGATGTAGTTGAACCTTGGGCTGTTTTAAAAAATGCCGCAATTAAAAATGCTATAAACAACAACAACGCTCCGGACATCTCATTTTGGGTAAGCCACTCACTGACCATTTCCTTTAAATGTGTTTCTTTTAAAACAGCCCCAAAAGCACCTCCTGCACCTACCAGCACCAATGTGGTACCGCAGTGCTCAATACCACTTTTAAAACAGGCCATCATTTTTTCAGATGATTTTTCAGGAAACAAAGTATAGCTAAAAAATATAGCGAGTAGAAAAGATACCAAGGGACTCCCTAAAAACCCCAGCCACTTTGTAAGTGCCTCCGGGAAATTTAATATTTTGGCTGAGGAAGCCAACGTAATCAGCAATATGGGGAGCACAATCGGCATAAATGCTTTCCATGCCGATGGTAAGTTGGGAACTTCCTGAATGGCGTTATGTTCAGAGGCTTCATCAACAATGTTTATGTCCTTAGCATAGCGGGTTGCAAACCAGGTTGAGAGAAACAAACTCGGTATAGACACCACCAAACCAACTAAGATTACTAAACCCACAGAATCTGGAATACCCAAGTTGCCCGCGGCTGAAAGCGGTCCAGGAGTTGGTGGTACCAAAGTATGAGTCGCAAATAACCCTCCGGAAAGGGACAACGATATCGTTGCCAAAGATAAACCTGTTCTTTTCGCAACAATCTGATTCAATTTGTGTAAAATAATAAAACCGGAATCGCAGAAAACCGGAATACCCACAATAGCACCAATTACCGACATGGCAAAAGCAGGTCGTTTTTCGCCAAACATACTCAGAATTACATCGGCCACTTTAACAGCCGCACCCGATTTGTCCAAAATGGCTCCAATTACACAGCCCAGGATCCCCATCAGCCCGATGCCCCGCAAGAACCCCGCGTAGACGAGAGCGGCCGCCCGGTAGACGCAGTGCGCAAGCACCTC
>CALGRQ010000035.1 GCA_937880795.1 uncultured Dyadobacter sp.
AGAACCGCTGTTTCCACCAATTTGAACACCCGCCAGTTTTCCTTGCAAAGAGTTGATGTAGTTTACCTCCCGGGCTTCCTGAATGCTACCGCCGTCGATTTGCTGTACAGCGTAACCCACATTACGGGTGTTTTTCTGTACGCCGAGGGCGGTTACGACCACCTCGCCCAGACTTTTGACATCCGTTTTAAGTTTGACGGTTATGTTGGAACTGGAACCTGTAACGTCTACATCAGCAGTTTCAAAGCCTATAGATGAAATGGTTAATTTAAATTTCCCCGAAGGAACCGAGAACGTAAAGTTACCGTCGGCATCGGTGTTGGTTCCGGAAGTGGAGCCTTTGAGTACCACACTGGCTCCCGGAATTCCTGCGTTGGACTCGTCGAGCACCTTACCTGACAACTGCCGGTTTTGTGCATAAGCGGATGCCGTACAGAAAATAATTGCCAGCAAGGCCAGCAGATTTTGTAACGTATTTTTCATATTGGACAATGGTTTTTAGGGTTAAATAATAAACCATATATAAAAGCCATTGCCCGTGCCCTGAATACTTAATTTGTATTAAATATTTAATAAATAGTATTTCTTTATTGTGAACCAATTTGTAGGTATTGGCTAATCATGGAGGAGCTAGTGTATATATTCGAGAACTTCTCTAATCGTTGTAAGTTGTTTAAAGTGCTCATGTTCTATTGTAACATCAACTCTCTCATGTTCCCAGGTTGTATGAAAGGGGACATGGTAACCGTGTCCACCAATGTTTAAAACGGGAAGTACATCGGATTTTAGTGAATTACCGATCATGAGAAATTCACTGGGCTGTATATCGAGGTGTTTAACCAGTTTGCGATACTCTGCTTCATGTTTTTCAGAAACAATCTCTATATGGTGAAAATACTTCGCCAAGCCTGATTTATTCAATTTACGTTCCTGGTCCAGCAGGTCACCCTTGGTAGCCATTACGAGCCGGTATTTTCCATGCAGTGCCTGGAGTACATCTTCTACACCATCTATGAGCTCTATATCTTTGTCGATCATGGCTTTGCCAAGTGCCAAAATGCGGTCTACGGTATTGACACTCGTTCGGCCTTCGGTCACTTTAATGGCTGTTTCAATCATGGATAGAATATATCCTTTAACACCGTAGCCATAATGTTTCAGATTTCGGATTTGTGTGGCGTGTAGTTCAGCCGACAGGCTATGAAAGGGGAGGAAGTCCTCCAACATATCGCAAAATGCGTTTTCGGTTTCCAGGAAAAATGGCTCGTTGATCCAGAGCGTATCATCAGCATCGAATGCTATTACTTGTAAATCGGACATGAAGATTTTCGTAAGTCGGAATGGTTAAGTTCCAAACTTACGAAAATCCTGGAAAGGGGAATTTTATGCGTACTTTATTCTTTCCCCAAACCGCATATCCGTCTGCTTATTTTCAGCCAAAATGTTGTCTTATTTAATTTTTTTTGGTTTGGCTGTGTTCGAGGTCATGTCGTAAGGAAGTTGCCACACACTGCCTTTACTGTCACCAAAGTAAAGCTGCGATTCACTCATTTTATCCGGATTCCCATCTGCCCAGAAAAAATAGAAGGGGTCTTTTCCATTCACCACTTTTCTAACATAATTATGATTCCTTGGACTGTTTTCGGTGAGCTGTTTCGTTTTAACCCAGGTCTTCCCTTTATCCTTGCTTTTCCACATCACGATCTCTCCACCGCCACCCCACGGTTGAGGGCTGTTTTCGGTAGGGGCTACAACAATCCATTCGTTTCCTTTAACGAATAAACTCCCTGTGTCATAATTGTGGTCCGACGTCGTGATTTTATGATCCTCCCAGGTTTTGCCATTGTAATATAAAATGGACCAGTCTTTGAGGCCGTTTTTAGGGCCTGGCTGATGTCCCGTTCCTGAGACATGCAATGCGATAGGGTTCCCCTTTTCATCAAAGTTGACGTCCTTGATATATACATTCATCTTCTTGCTATAAAATTCTCTCAGCAGGGTAGGAGAATTTACGTCTGTTAAAGGTATAGCCACTTCTTTACCATCCACGGTGGTCCATGTTTTTCCAAAATCGGTGGTTTGCAAATAGTAAATGTTTGTCCGCTGGTCTACATCCCCGTTGGGGTGCCAGTTGAAAAAGAAAACCACTTTGTTGCCATGCTGTCCGCTGATCTGATAGTGTCCGCTTTTTTGATCCTCAGGCCGTTTCATGCCGGCCAACTTTTGATCTTCCGTCCAGGTTATGCCATCCGGACTGGTTTCGAAATACAATTCCCGAACACCGGTATACTTCGTGAAAAGATGTAAAAATCCTTTTCCGGGAATAAACTTTGGCTGTGGATACGTCATTTCCTCTTCGGTGATCTGGTCAAACCCCTGGGTGCTATACGGTAATTTGCTACGGTATTTAAACCCCGGACGGCTTCTTCCGCGTCCACTTACAAATACCCATAAGTGGCCTTTGTCATCAATGGTTAAACTTGGGTTGTCGTGAGGGTCATCCACACCTTTTTTATCATATACCACCACCGGTTTGGTTACCGTTTGCGTGGCATGGTCGAATGAACCAATCATGCACAGTAAATAGCGATCGTTGATGCCCGTAGTTCCTCCATATACAAAGAAAGTTTTGTTCACTTTGGGAGCATACACCGATAGCGGGATGTGCTTGGCAGTATATGTGCCGAGACCTCCTGAGTATTTGTCGCCGTATTCGGAGAACTGACCCAGCGTAAACCAAATCCCTTTGTATCCGTCAATGGTGCGAACGGGTTCAGATGGTTTCAATTGTGCCCAGGTATGGGTGTGGCAAAGTAAAACAAGAGCAAAGCTCCATTTTAGGAATTTTATGCACTGCATGGTAATCGTGGAATTTGATGGGATTGAGGTATTTTTCATAGGGTTATTTTTTACTTTCTGGATTAGTTGTAGCCGCTATTTTGTCCAAGACCAGGGGTGGCATCTATGGCCGTTTGTGGTACCGGGAACAGGGCATGGTATGGCTTGATGGATTGCTTGGTCAGGTAGAAGAATGCGGGTTCGTCCATGCTGTGTTGTTTGGTTTTTTCATACCATAATCCGAGCCTGTTTAAAGTGATTCTTCTCGGTTCTTCAATGATGAGCTCTCGTGCGCGTTCATCCAGAATGTACGATATACTCACCTGTGCCGGCAATACGGGCTTGGCGTTGGCCCGGTTTCGCAACATGTTTATGTCTTTGGCGGCGAGTTCTTTTTCTCCTTTCATTAGGTAGGCCTCGGCACGGAGTAGGTAGGTTTCAGCCAGGCGAAAAACGATAAATTTATAATCAGGAGTAGTACTGCTTGTTAAAGTTTCGATCACACCTTCTCCTTTGCGGACCATTGGATAGATAAACTGAATGGTATCTATTAATCCTGGCGCTTTGAAGTCCACTTTTTGTCCATACAACGCATTGGATTTATTGTTATAGTACCAGTCGCGTTTGATGTTCCAAGGCGAATTGCGCATGTCAGTCTTATTTTCACCGGCCCAAATGTCGTAGTTGAAATAATTAGTGGTTCTTACGTACCCCACCGGACGGCCACCGAGCGAATCGGCCAGCGTCATGCCCTGTTTACCGTTTGGAGCAATGAGGTTGCCGTAGTAAGGTCCCCAGGAACGGGATAAACTCGGACCACCAGCACCACCCGGTACCCGGTTTGCGGTTTGTATAACCCATATACTTTCCAGGTTACCCCCACTTCTATTCGCATTATTTTCCCAGAAAAGGTCAGAAAAAACATCTCCACCACCTACTGGAAAGTGACCGTCGTGGGTGGGGTCATTGCCAAATCTCTGTGTCATGAGTTTGTAATGTCCTGAATCTATGATACGGGAAGTGGTTTCAATCGCGAGGTCAGGTAAATTGAGTTGCAGGTAAAGTGTAGCTAAAAGCATATCAGCAGTGGCCCGTGTGAGTTGCCCGTCCGAAACTTGTGCGGGATTGACGGGAAGATGCTGTGAAGCGAATTCCAGATCCTCACGTACCAAATTTAAAGCCGCTTCCTGTTTTGCCCGGGTAAAATCGAACTGAGGTGTTAAGATTTCTTGGGTAATGAGCGGTACATCGCCGTATAGGTTGGCGATGGTATAGTAAGCATAACCTCT
>CALGRQ010000036.1 GCA_937880795.1 uncultured Dyadobacter sp.
AAGATTCCGTGGTATAATTCGGGGCGGTGAACATTCACCGCCCTTTGAGGGTTGTATAGTATATCCCTTTTAATTTATACATAGAATGTCCGAAAACGATAATAAACGAGGGCCGTTGGGCCCTAAAAGTCCGCAGAAGGGATATCAGGGTTGGATTATAGCCGCTTTGATAGCCACCATTCTGGGGATCACATATTTGAACAGAACATCAACGGTCAGAGAAACTACTCAAAAACGATTTGAGAAAATGATGGCTGACAAAGAGGTGGCACGTGTCACGGTTGTCAACGATAAATCTGTTGAAGTAACACTGAAGCCAGAGGCTCTTAAATCCGACAAGTATAAGGCACTGACGAAAGAAAACACCTACTTTGGCGGCGAATCGGCATCACATTTTCAATTTCAAGTAACTTCTGCGGAAACCTTTAAAAAGGATTTTGATAAACTTCAGGAAGGATTGCCTGAGGGAGATAAAGCAGAACTGGTTGTAGATACACGTAATGACTGGACTAGTTTCCTAGGAACCTGGGGCTTTTTCATCGTGATGATCCTTGTGATGTATTTCATTTTGGGACGAATGTCTGGCGGGGTTGGTCCAGGAGGCCAAATCTTTAACATTGGGCGTTCAAAAGCTACGTTGTTCGACGCGGAAAACAAGGTTAAAATAACTTTTAACGACGTTGCCGGTCTGGATGAAGCCAAAGAAGAGATTAAAGAAATTGTTGAGTATCTTCAAAATCCTGACAAGTTCAAGAAGCTGGGTGCTAAAATCCCAAAAGGTGCATTACTTGTGGGCCCTCCCGGAACTGGTAAAACCCTATTGGCTAAGGCCGTAGCCGGAGAAGCAGGAGTGCCGTTTTTCTCTTTATCTGGATCTGATTTTGTGGAAATGTTTGTGGGTGTGGGTGCTGCACGTGTTCGTGACCTTTTCAAGCAGGCAAAAGAAAAAGCACCTTGTATCATATTCATCGATGAAATTGACGCGGTAGGCCGCTCACGTGGCCGTGGCGCTATGCCAGGTTCTAATGATGAGCGTGAAAATACATTGAACTCTCTATTGGTAGAGATGGATGGTTTTGCAACGGATTCAGGTATTATTATCGTGGCGGCAACCAACCGTCCTGATGTATTAGATCCTGCTTTGCTTCGTCCAGGTCGTTTTGACCGTCAAATTTCGGTGGATAAGCCAGACGTTATTGGTCGTGAGGCAATATTTAAAGTGCACTTGAAACCATTGAAATTGGCTACCGATGTTAATATTCAAAAGCTATCGTCTCAAACACCTGGTTTTGCCGGTGCTGAAATAGCCAACGTATGTAACGAAGCAGCACTTATAGCGGCACGTCGTGACCGTGAAGAGGTAACTATGCAAGATTTCCAAGATGCTATGGATCGTGTGATCGGTGGTCTGGAAAAGAAAAACAAACTGATTTCGCCAGAGGAAAAAGAAATTGTAGCGTATCATGAGGCGGGTCACGCGGTGGCTGGTTGGTTCCTTGAACATGCCGATCCTTTGGTAAAAGTTTCTATTGTTCCGCGTGGTGTTGCAGCACTTGGCTATGCGCAGTATTTGCCAAGAGAACAGTATTTGTATCGTACTGAGCAGCTATTTGATGAAATGTGTATGACCTTGGGTGGACGTGCTGCGGAAGATGTAGTATTTGGTAAAATTTCAACAGGTGCTTTAAGTGATCTGGAAAGAGTTACCAAAGTTGCATATAGCATGGTCACGATGTACGGAATGAATGACCGTATCGGTAATTTATCGTACTACGACTCTAAACAAACTGAGTATTCGTTCACCAAACCATATTCAGAAGCAACATCGCAGGCTATTGATGAAGAGGTTAGAAAATTAATCGACCAAGCATATCAATTTGTGAAGCAAATGTTGATTGATAAAAGGGATAAACTGGAAATTCTTGCCAAGGAGCTTTTGGAGAAAGAAATTTTATTCCAAGCTGATTTGGAAAAATTGATTGGAAAACGTCCGTTTGAGAAAGAGACCAGTTACCAGGCATATATTAACCGCCGTTCTAATGAAGAAGCTGCCATCCATGAAGAAGTGGTGAAGCATACATTGGAACAAGATGAGGCTGCTAAGAAGTCGAAAGAGGACGAATTGATTGAAGAAGCAAAGGACGCTTCAAACGATTAAAATAAATTATATTTAATAATAGCCGGTCAGTGATAAACTGTCCGGCTATTATTTTTTATTTTAGAGTTATTATCATTCCTAACCTACTGCCATATGCGATTTGAAATTAGTAAACAAAAATTCGGTGAATTAACCGAATATATTATTCAAGACCATACCACCGGAAACAGATGTGCAATTATCCCTGAATTGGGAGGCTTGGTTCGCCAGTTATCGCTGCGAAAAGACCTAACGCTCTTTTCGATCCTTAAAACACCTCCTACCGCGCAAACGTTATTGCAGGATACTCAAAGTGCCAGCGAATTACTATTTCCATTCGCTAGCCGGATTCCTGCCGGGGCATATACCTTTCTAGGTAAAACCTATCAACTTAAAAAAAATGAAACGGGTAGCATCAATGCTATACATGGGCTAGTTCGTAAGCAGGCTTTTAACGTTGAGGAGCAAACTGTGCAGGACGATCATGCCAGTATTGGACTATCTTTCCAAATAGATCGACCAGAAGGATATCCTTTTGAAGTCAAATTCTCCGTTATTTATAGCCTAAATAGCGAAGGAAAGTTTTCGCTGACGTACGAAGCCATTAATCAGGGAACGGAACCATGCCCGGCCATGTTTGGTTGGCACCCTTATTTTATGCTGGGTAATGAAGACGTAGATGCATGGAAAATACATATACCCTCGGATGAAATTGTAACTTTTGATGCGCATATGATGCCAACAGGGACACAACCGTTCACACCCGAGCAACCTATGGGCCTGTATAGGAACGAGCTTGATAATGGCTTCCTCGTAAAAACATCTGGGGATACTGCAGTTACCGACCTTATATCGGACAATCAGCACGTAACACTCCGCGTGGAGCAAGAAACGGGAAGAGGGAAATTCAACCACTTGGTATTGTATACACCTCCTTCGCGTGACTGTGTAGCTATTGAACCCCTCACAGGCAATGTTAACGCATTCAACAATGGAGAGGGATTAAATATTTTGGCTCATGGCCAGAAAATATCGGGGAAAATCTCGGTGTATTTGCTTTAAGCCGGATTTTCATCATACCATCTCTTCTTGTCCTGCAAAAGACGCCATTCTAATAAATAAGCAAGGTGTGCAAAAAGCACCTTGCTTTTATGCTGTATACCATCATGGATGGCAAGTCCATTCACAAAATAAGGCCATGTAGAATTCTCTGCTTGTGGCGGCATTCCAATCCACATACTTATATAGGCACTTACATCAACGACTTTCGTAGATACCGGCCATTGATCTTCCCAAGGTAACCCAAGCGATTTTAAAAGGGCCAAACTCTTTTCCAGGAGCGTATAAATACCTTTCTCCTTTGCGATTTTACTCACAATAGTCCAGTTGGTCTCCTTACCATAACGAATCATATATGCCGCAAAATCAGCTATATATTTTATTCTACTCCATTCTTCTTTACCTCCATGGTGTACCACCATCATCAAGAACTGATATTCATTCACAAAACCATGCAAATCATTTCCGTTTATTACATGGGTTTTGCCATATCTATCCCATTCTTCCTCCGGGAAATTAAATTGAAGACGCGGATAAGCCACCTGCCAATGCAACTCGACCATACTTGATAAGGCATTGGTCGTATTCTCTAATGGTATATGGTAATCGGTTCTATAAAACCCAGAAGCCCGAACAGGCTCTTCCAAAAGAAATTTGCGATACGCATCAGGGATATATCCCGCTGTTTCCAGACTACTAAGAGCCGCCTGTATAGATGATTTCTTAACCAGTATATCGATATCCCCAAACTCACGCCCTCCTACATTCTCATAGAGCCAGTAAGCCCAAAGGCTGCCTTTATAGGCAAAACAATGCACCCCGTTACTCGTTAGTAGACTGTTTATTTTAGCCAGTTCATTTACCGACAACATGTTAAACAGAGCAATCTGTTGACACTCCTGAACTAAATTGGGTTGAAAGCTAACTTCTAATCCGTTTTTATGCAGAAAATCAAAAAACTGAGGCCTAACACCGTGATATCTGAGCAGGCTTTTCAAGAGTGGGGAGTTCATTTCCGTTGGAATGCTACTCACCTCAAGATGAAAACAAGCCGATAGTATGAGTTTAATCTCGGCTGGAATGTGTTGCTCAAACTTCATTAAACAGCAGTAGATAAATTTGTTACACACTCCTCCACCCATTTTTCCAGATTCGAGAAACCATCAGGTCTGCGCTTTTTCCAAATTTGGGCTTGTGCGGCACATTTAAAACTTTGTGCAAAATGTTGCTTTAAGGATTCTTCCTTCAATAACTCAATAGGCAAAGGAAAGTTTTTAAGCATCTGAACCGGTATTTCTACCGGGGATAATGATTTTAATGCAGCCCTGTTACGAGCTTTATGCATAAAGTAAATGGTGGTCAGTTTAATGGGCTTATGCTCAAAGTCCTGCATAGGTTGGTAAGCAAATTTATTTACCCCCTCACTAACAGGCTGTAAGTCATCTGTGTCATACTGAAGGCCTCTTACCGTATTATCCCAAATTTTTAGCTGTGGATAAGCCGGAATGATATAGGGTACGCCGTCCGCATCGAAAGTGATTGCAGTTAAGTCATCACTAAGTAAAGTACAACCACCTTTAATGAAGGCCGCCGCCGTTGTAGACTTGCCTGCTCCCGGGCTCCCCATAAAACACCAGGCCTCGTTGCCTATCCTGACGGCACTTGCATGTAGTAAAAAGTATTTCCTTTGGAATAATATCAATCCTAATGCTTCACTGACTGTAAATAGACTTAGCAAATTTGAGTCCGATGTGTGAGGAGACACGACTAAGGTATTTCCTTGAATAGCCTCGTAGTCCGCTACATCTTGCCAATGTAAAATAAGACTTCCCATCTCTCCTCTTCCGAACTTTGCCCTTATTCCTCGTCTATAAATAAAGCTATTGCGAAGTTTGGGGCGAATAACCTCTCCTATTTTAATGAACAGATCCACCGGCCTATCACCACGCCCAGGGCTCAACTCTGGCAAACTAAGTTCTGAACTGATATTTAATCCGAATGCTTTATAAAAATACATGTAGGTTCTGTTAAATATTTATTCCCACACCCACAATCGACGGTAGGAAACGGTTTCGGGCCAATCACCAATGATTACAGACCCATTTTTTTCAACCCAGGCATGTGCCTCAAATGCTTTAGATGGGTTGATCTCTATTCCAATCTCCAAAGTGAGTGCTGGAACATTTCTGAGTAAATATTTGGTTGCCAAAGCACGAGGTAAGCATAGTAACTCAAAAGGCAAAACAACAGCCGCGGTGTTTACCGCCCAAGCTGTTGTTTTTATCTTGTCTTCCGAAACTTGCCCGGAATGATCTGTCTTTGACAAAACATGGAACAACTTACGAAAAGTAGAAAATGGTAACGCAAGCCCTAGCTTAACCACCAGCAACGTAAATACTGCTTTAACGAATGTTATTTTTTCGTCAAAGGATCTTCGCTTCCAGCGCTTAATATATGAGTTGCTGCTAGCCACTATTTCTAATCTACGGATTCAACCAGACGCTCACTGATCAATTCCTTTAACAATTGATCCACGTCGGTTTTGCACTCGGCAATTTCTACGTCGTATTCCGCAATAACCGCTTCACATAATGCATCAAGGGTTTGAGGTCCTTTCTCCAAAAGATCCCATACAACCACACCCACTTCATCCAAACCATAATAGGTGCCTTTGCTGTGGTTAAGGATAACCGTTTCACCGGCAACTTTTGATGCTATTTGTTCTGATGTAAGCTTGTATTTCATTATCTGTTTGAAAAATGTCGGTAATGTGCGATTTTAAGAATACAAAGTTAGAAATATTACTCAGTCTATCTCAAACTTTATACCTTGGGCAAGAGGCAGCGTATTGCCATAGTTAATTGTATTGGTTTGCCTCCGCATATATGCCTTCCAGGCGTCTGATCCAGACTCTCTTCCCCCACCCGTTTCCTTTTCGCCCCCAAAAGCACCCCCAATTTCCGCACCTGACGTACCAATATTAACATTGGCAATCCCACAGTCCGACCCGGCATTAGACAAATAAATCTCCGACTCCCTGATGTTCAGTGTGAAAATTGCGGATGATAACCCTTGCGGAACGTCATTTTGGATAGCGATGGCTTCTGCCAAGGATTGATATTTAATAAGGTATAGAATCGGTGCAAACGTTTCGTGTTGGACAATGGGTAAATTAACACCAGCTTCCGCAATACATGGCAAAACATAGCAGCCAGACTCATACCCACTACCCTCCAACCGCTTAGGTTCGATCAGAAATGCTCCTCCCTGTTTTACCACCTCACGCGCAGAAGCCTGATATTGTTCCACGGCAGCTTCGTCTATAAGAGGGCCTACATGATTCGTTTCTATCAAAGGGTTTCCAATGCGTAATTGGCTGTAAGCTTTAACAAGTCGCTTTTTTACATCTTCATATATATCCTCATGAACAATGAGTCGTCTGGTAGAAGTACACCTTTGTCCGGCGGTACCTACTGCCCCAAATACGATACCGGGAATTGCCACGCTGAGATCAGCAGATGGAGTTACAATAATGGCATTATTCCCCCCAAGTTCAAGTAAACTTCGTCCCAATCTTTCACCTACTACCTGGGCCACGCTCCTACCCATTCGGGTACTACCCGTTGCAGAAATCAGAGGAATTCTGGAATCCTCTGCCAACCATCCTCCGGCGTCCTTCCCTCCAATAAGAAGACAGGACACTCCTTCTGGCAAGTCATTGGCTTGAAGAACCTTGGCGATAATATTTTGACAAGCCAAGGCACTTAGGGGTGTTTTTTCAGAAGGTTTCCAAATGCAAACATCACCACATACCCATGCCAACATGGCGTTCCAGGACCAAACGGCTACCGGAAAATTAAAAGCGGAAATAATTCCTACCACACCCAAAGAATGCCATTGCTCATACATGCGATGTTGAGAACGCTCGCTGTGCATGGTCAATCCATATAATTGACGGGAGAGCCCCACTGCAAAATCACATATATCAATCATCTCCTGCACTTCACCAAGACCTTCCTGAAGACTTTTCCCCATTTCGTAGCTAACCAGGGTACCGAGATTTGACTTGTTCAGTCTCAACTGATCGCCAATCTGCCTCACAATTTCACCTCTTTTCGGCGCCGGCACCAAGCGCCAAACGTTGAATGCAGCGGACGCAGTCTCCACGATTTGCTCATAGTCGAACTTGGCAGCACCCGCTATTTCTGCAATTTCCCCCCCATCAACAGGCGAATATGAGGTAATAACCTCCCCCCTTCCATTCCAATGATGTAGTCCAGTGCTCAATCCCGGATTCTGCGCCCGTATACCCAGTTGTGTAAGTATTGATTCTATATTTGTCATAAAAAATTCAAAATTTAGGCATTGAAATATTTACCGTTTTCGGTATTCAGGAAATCGGCTAAAACAATATCTTCCTGCTTAATAAAGCCTTTTGCAGGTAAAGTACCAGCTGCCACCATCTCCACCACGGCAGCAATAGATGCAGCGGTGGTCCAGGATATAGCACGCCAGTGCTGACCATCGATGGTTATCGGGTGATATGCCTGATAAAATTCCTCACGCTCCAGATGAGCCCCTTTCCAACCTTCTACAACAGCATATACATACACCACATCTTGCTGTACAGGTGGTTTAGCCTCGGTAAGTATTTGTTCAAGCAATTCCCGTTTCTCCTTCATAATCAGCTCGTACAACATAAACCGCATTAATTGGCAGTGCCCTGGATACCGAATCGTTTTATAATTGAGTGTATCAAGTTTCCCTTCAAAAGTTTCGCACATGGTTCCCAAACCTCCTGACGTACTGAATGCCTCAAACTCCTGACCTTCAATATTAATCATTTCAATCCCTTCCAAAGAAGGTACCATTTTTCTAACCCCATTATGAATCACCTCAGCATCGTTGATATATTCATTCACCACACCAGCCGGAGACCAGGTAAACGAATAGCCCATTAGTCCGTTTGGATACCGGGGCAATGCGCCAACACGTAATTCTATATCTCTGAGCTTGGTGAATTTTCGGGAGAGGTCCGTTCCCACAATTCCAATAAAACCAGGTGCAAGACCACACTGTGGTGCCATAGCACCCTTGCTGTCCTTGGCCATATCCCTGATAGCCGTAGTAGTTGCTACGTCTTCGGTCAGATCAAAATAATGTATTCCTGCTTTATATGCCTGCTTGGCAATGGGTAGATTTAAGTTGTAAGGCATACAGGAGACCACTGCATCAAATCCATTCAGTAATTCATCCAGAAAACCATCCTGAGTAATATCTCCTGTTTTAACTATAAAAGGTAAAGTTGCTTCTGGTTGTGACTTATCCAATCCTGTCACTTTAAATTTTTTACTCAGCAACGTCCCAACAAGAGACCCTACCTTACCCAAACCGATTACAAGAATATTTTGCATATAGTTTAAAGATGAAATGTTAAAATTATTTCAAGGAATAAAGAAAGATAGGAAAAGAATTTCCAGTTTTTAAAACTTACCTTTCATTTTTGTATTCCAAATCAATACCTGTTTATGCAAATCATTATTATCGGCGGAGGTGCCTCTGGCTTTATGGCTGCCATAACAGCAGCTGAAACCTTTCCCGATGCCCAAATACATATTCTTGAAAAAAACAAAACAGTACTTAACAAGGTAAGAATTTCGGGTGGAGGTCGCTGTAATGTGACTCACCAACCTTCTGAACCGCGTTTTTTTATCAAAAATTACCCTCGAGGCGAAAAATTGTTAAGGAAATTGCTGCTACGCTTTGGACCTAACGAGACCATAAACTGGTTTGAAAAACGTGGTGTTTCTCTGAAAGTTGAAGCAGATGGCAGAATGTTTCCGATTTCTGACTCTTCCCATACCATCATTGAATGCCTGCTGAGAGCGGCAAAAAATCTGAATATAAAAATCAGTACCTCTACTGACGTTAAGTCATTTTCGCGTATCGATGAATCTGGTTTTGCTGTTACCTTAGAAAATGGAGAAAGTATAAAGGCGAATAAGCTGGTAATAGCAACCGGAGGTTACCCTAAGCTTTCCAGTTTCGAATGGATCGCAGAACACGACCATACTATTATTCCACCAAATCCATCTCTATTCACCTTCAATACCCCCGGAAATTACCTGCTACCACTTGCAGGAGTATCGGTACAGGATACATTAGTCAAGATATCAGGCACCAAACATGAATGGCGAGGCCCTATACTGATTACCCACTGGGGATTCAGCGGCCCAGCAGTCCTTAAACTTTCCGCCTGGGGCGCAAGGGATCTGGCAGCAAATGATTATCATTTTTCATGCAGAATTAACTGGGTGCCTCAGTTGAATGAATCGCAACTGCGTGATTTTTTAATTGGAGAAAAAACCAAAACACCCAAGCAACAAATTACTTTACATGCAAAATTCGGCTTGCCTGGCAGACTTTGGAAAGCCTTTACCGAACAAGCTGAAATTCCGGATGGACTTATCTGGTCGGAGGTACCACACAAGCTTCTAAACCGCCTATGTGACATTCTGAGCAACAGTCATTTTGAGGTAAAGGGCAAAACAACCTTTAAAGAAGAGTTTGTAACCTGCGGAGGAATTGCATTAACAGAACTGAACCCCGAAACACTGGAAAGTAAGAAAATACAGGGCCTTTATTTTGCCGGCGAAGTTGTAGATGTGGACGGTATAACGGGAGGTTTTAATTTCCAAAATGCCTGGACAACCGGCTATATAGTAGGTCAATCTATTGGCTTATAGTTAAATGCAAGAACGCCTTTCGCTATATTAGTCTTGGGCCATTTTATCGAAATAGGCCCTCACCTTTTTAGCCCGATCCATCCCAATGAGACCAGCAAGTTCTTCAACCGAGCTTTCACGAATTGCCCGGACGGAACCAAAGTGTTTTAAAAGTTTAGTCGCGGTTATTTTGCCAACGCCATCTACGCCTTCCAACTCACTCACCAGGCTCGCTTTGCTTCGTTTGTCCCTATGGAAAGTAATGGCAAAACGGTGGGCCTCATCCCTAATCTGTTGAATAAGTTTTAAGGACTCCGATTTTTTGTCAATGTATAGTGGCAAAGAATCTTCTGGAAAATAAATTTCCTCTAATCTTTTGGCAATACCTATTATGGGAACTTGACCATATATTCCTAAACTCTTTAGTGCGTCACAAGCGGCGCTAAGCTGTCCCTTTCCTCCGTCAATCACAATAAGGTCAGGTAAAGACTCATTTTCGGCGATCAATCGTAGATACCTACGGCCTACTACTTCGTTCATTGAAGCGAAATCATTGGGACCAACTACAGTTTTTATGTTGAAATGTCTGTAATCCTTTTTTGAAGGTTTCCCTTCCTTAAAACAAACCATTGCCGACACGGGATTGGTACCCTGTATATTCGAGTTATCAAAACACTCAATATGTCTTGGAAGTGTTTTTAACTGCAAATCAGTCTTTAAACGTATCAATACGCGGTCTTTTTTAGAGGAAGTCGCCGAAGCTTCTACCTCACGACGTTCGGCCTTTTCTCTTCTGAAATACATCACATTTTTCATTGACATATCCAAAAGCTTTTTCTTATCTCCAATTTGAGGAACCAGCACTTCCAGCTTCATTTCAAGCTCTGGTTTAATATTGGAAATCAACTCCTTAGCCTCACTGCCATATTTGGACCTCATTTCCACGATCATCATCTCCAAAATTTCGGCGTCACTTTCATCAAGTTTTTTCCTAATCTCTAGAGTTTGAGCAGCGACCATATATCCTCGTTTTATTTTCATAAAGTTGAGATATGCCGCTTCTTCGTCCGATACTATGGTGAGTACGTCTATATTGCCAATTTTTGGATTAATAACCGTTGCCTTACTTTGAAAAACAGAAAGATGCTCAATCTTAGTTTTCCATAGATGAGCTTGCTCAAAAGCCATTTGCTCAGCCGCAGCCAACATTTTCTCCTTAAAATACTGCTGCGGTTGACTCAGGTTTCCTTTCAATATATGATGAACCTGCTCAATTTCTACGTTGTAATCCTCAGCGCTTTGCAACCCTTCACAGGGACCTTTGCAATTCCCAATGTGGTATTCAAGACATACCTTAAACTTCCCAGCTGCGATGTTCGTGGCGGTCAGGGGCAATTGACAAGAACGAATGGTATATAACGCCTTAAACATATCGAGTAAGGCATGCATGGAGCGCAACTGGGCAAAAGGTCCATAGAAGGTACCTATTTTACGATCCAGATTACGGGTTACGAAAACACGAGGGAAGGGCTCGTCGGTTACGCAGATAAATGGATAAGTTTTATCGTCTTTAAGAAGAATATTAAACTTGGGTTGGAGCTCCTTGATCAACTGATTTTCCAGTAAAAGTGCATCCCATTCGCTTAATACAATGGTATATTCAATGCGCCTGATCTGGCTCACCAATCGTTTGGTTTTACGGTCGTGCTGATTTGATTTTAGGAAATAACTGGAAACCCTATTTCGCAGACTTTTTGCTTTCCCGACATAGATTACATCACCGCTTTCATCAAAATAACGATAAACTCCCGGGTCAAACGGAATTCTTGACAGTTCTTCTTTATAATTAAATTCCGGCATTGATAAAGTTCTGTGATGTATAATTCTGTCGCGCAGCGCCTGTTATTTCTGAAAAAACAAGCGTACCATATTAAAAGTTGCCTCCTTCACCAACTTAGATGCAGACAAAAGCGCTTCATCCAAATCCATGGGCTTGTTTAACACAGAAACTGCGTAAGTGATACCGGCAGAACGCGTTTGCTCCGGTGAAATGAGCAAGGTCCCGCAAACCACCGCCAAGGGTACCTTATATTTGCTGCAACGATCCGCCAAACCTTTGACCACCTTGCCACTCAGGGTCTGCTCATCCACTTTTCCTTCGCCGGTTATTACCAAATCGGAATCAGCAATTATATTTTCAATACCTGCTTGTTCCATCACAATGCCTACTCCATTTTGAAGCGTGGCATTCAAAAAGTATATACAGCCTGCACCAAGACCTCCGGCGGCACCTGCTCCCGGCGTTTGACTAATGTCTTTCCCAAATGTTTTTGTAGCAATCTTTGAAAAGTGTTTCAAACCCTGATCCAAGGTTTCAACCAAGGTCGCGTCCGCTCCCTTTTGCGGCCCATATACATAAGCCGCTCCTTCTCTTCCATATAGAGGATTGGTGACATCGCACGCTATCGTGAAACGAACCTCTTTCAATTCAGAAAGTACCTGACTGGCATCTATACGTGCGATATGTTGTAAGTTTCCGCCAATCGGAGATAATAGTTGATCATTTTGGTCAAAAAAACGATACCCCAAGGCAGCAGCCATTCCTATACCCGCATCATTGGTCGCACTCCCTCCAATGCCAAGTATTACATTTTCAACCCCTCTTTCAACTACTTTCAATATGAGTTGTCCTGTCCCAAAAGTGCTGGTTGCAGCAGGATTATACTCATGCTTATCCAATAACTTCAAACCAGAAGCAGCTGCCATTTCAATAAAAGCTGTTTGTCCATCGGCAGCTATACCATACTCAGCCTCAATCTTTCGTCCCAAAGGGTCTTGAACAATGGCAGTCTCCTTATTTCCATTGGCCAAGCCTGTTAAAATTTGCATGGTTCCTTCCCCTCCATCCGCAAGAGGGATCGCCTTTACCACGGCATCCGGATAAGCCATTTTGATACCTGTCTCTATGGCCGCGCAAACCTCATCCGCTTCCAAGGAACCCCGAAATTTATCTGGCGCTATTAAAATTTTCATTTTATGGCTGATCAGAATAGTACACCTTCGTCGTCTGAACGTGAGGGCGGTATATAGGTGTCGGTGCTGTCAGTGGCTACACCACCACAATCCCGAACATAATTATCCGGCTTAATAAATGGTCCCTTACGATAATCCGTTAAAGTAGGGTCATTGTATACTTTTTGCATAAAAAGACCCCATGCAGGCATAGCCATTCGCCCACCTTGTCCCAGTGCAATGGTACGGAAGTGAATACTTCTATCCTCGCCACCAACCCATATACCAGAAACCAAATGTTGTGTCATACCCATAAACCAACCATCCGAATAATTGGAAGTAGTACCAGTTTTGGCTGCTATTTCATTTCCTTCTGTTACACCATACTGACGTAAACGACCCGCGGTTCCACCCGGATCCTCCACAGCACCACGCATCAAATAAAGCATATTATATGCCATATTCTCGCTCAATTCCTGATTCTGTTTTTGGTAAAACTGTTGTAAAACATTGCCATGGCGGTCCTCTATACGGAGTATTGTCATTGGTTCCGTTCTATGTCCTCCGTTGGCAAATGAGCAAT
>CALGRQ010000037.1 GCA_937880795.1 uncultured Dyadobacter sp.
TTCACCAGGAAGAAAACCCGATATTGAAATGGAAACATCAAGAACAGCATTGCCTGCAGTCAGCCACATTTTGAACGGCTACTGATCTAACGTAATATTACAAAATAATGATGCATAAGCGATAACCATCTGTTGAAACAACCTTAATTCAACAACATTTGGTAACCAAATCTATTTTAACGCAACACATTTATCAGATCCGCATAACTGACAGTTCATGAATATAAAGGAAAACGTTGACGAAGGACTCCGATCCATCCAGTCCAATTTACTGAGAACTGTCTTGACGGCACTCATTATCGCCATCGGTATTACCTCATTGGTGGGCATACTGACCGCCATTGAAGGAATTCAAAATTTCGTCAATAGAAGTTTTGCGGATTTGGGTGCAAATACATTTACAGTTGAAAACCGCGTAGATGAAGGATTTCGCAGAGGCGGCCGTCGCGAAAAGCAATATCCAGTCATCAATTACCAAGAAGCCAGTGATTTTTCGCGCCGATTCCGTAATGAATATGGTGGCACCGTTTCACTCTCTGCAAATATTGGTGGCGCAGTGCAAGTGAATTACCTCAGCAAAAAAACCAATCCCAATATCAATGTCATGGGTGCCGATGACGATTTTCTGGGCATTAAGGGATATAAAATAGACCAAGGACGAAATCTAAACAGGAATGACCTTGAAAATTCTGTAAACGCAGCTGTTTTAGGGCAGGAAGTAGCGCGCAATCTTTTCGGCAATATCGACCCTATCAACAAGGAAGTCACTTTTATGGGGGCTCATTATAAAGTAGTGGGCGTTTTGGCTAAAAAAGGCTCCATGGGTGGAGGGACAGATTCGGACCGAATCGTGATCATTCCACTTGATAATGGACGCGGACTGGCCGCAAACCGGGCACTCACCTACAACATCACCGCTTCTGCACCCAATGTGGAGGATGGCGAAAATATGATTGAAGAAGCTCGAGGCTTGATGCGACGGATTCGGGGAGATAAATTAGGTACCGAAGACTCCTTCACCTTAGAGCGAGCAGACGCCATGGCCAAAGAATTTGAAAATATAACGGGCTATCTGCGTATTGGCGGCTTTGGAATCGGTATTATTACCCTCCTGGGCGCGTCCATTGCCCTAATGAACATCATGCTCGTATCGGTTACGGAGAGAACACGGGAGATCGGTATACGTAAATCGTTAGGCGCAACGCCAAGGGTTATTCGTTTTCAGTTTCTGATCGAAGCCATTGTAGTCTGCATCTTAGGCGGTATTGGCGGCCTCTTTCTTGGGATCATCATTGGTAATGTTATTTCCAACTCCATCAGTACAGACGCCAACTTTGTAGTACCCTGGCTATGGATGGCCATGGGAATTTTGGTGTGCGTGGTGGTTGGTGTGCTCGCTGGAATCTATCCGGCCATTAAAGCTTCTCGTTTAGACCCTATCGAAGCACTACGGTATGAATAATATAAAAAACTGACTATTAATATCTTATAAAAAAGTTTGAAAAATATTTAAAAAAATACCCACCAAACCCTTGCATAGTCTATAATTCTGGCTACTTTTGCACTCCCAACAACGACAATGAATGCCCAGATGGCGGAATTGGTAGACGCGTTGGTCTCAAACACCAATGAGGTAACTCGTGCCGGTTCGACTCCGGCTCTGGGTACAAAGACCTGACAATCGATCGATCGTCAGGTCTTTTACTTTACTAGGGTGATCCACAATGTACTCCTGCATAACATTAGTGGGTGACCACATTTGCAGACACCCACTATTCTAATATACAACTACCAATGCTTTTTAGTCTATCCAGCCTGGATTTTGCACTAGCTTTGGATTCATCTGAATTTCCCCTGTTGGGATGGGCCAGGTTTGTAGGAAATCCCCTTTATAGGAATAATTACTTACGTTCCCTCCCCAAATTTGCTTTCTACCGTTTCCTGGAAAGAACACTTTTTCTCCCCATGTATTCCAACGTAATTCATCAAAATAATTGATGCCTTCTCCCGGGAATTCAACCCTGCGCTCATTACGAATACGTTCACGTAGGTCTTCCTGTCCACCAACCATGGTGGCTGCATTGGAATTCAACAAAGCCACACCTGCCCTTTTACGTACCTCGTTCACCTTCTCAATGGCTTCGGCGCTGGCGTTCGATTCATTGAGGGCTTCGGCCCACATTAACAGCACATCCGCATATCGTATAATAGGGAAATCGATAGCCCCATAATTACGGTCGATCAAACCGGACACGCCTTCCACCACAAATTTTCTATAGAAATAGTAAAAATTGATCTGGACGTCGCTTTGAATATCACCATCCACTGCAGACTGCCCTCTAAAAGGCCATCGCATGGTTTGAACGCTTTCCACGTCCGTAAAATTGAAGGCTCCACGGAAGGTCTCATAGGGGGTGAGCACGTTGGACTGCAGACGAGGATCTCTATTTACATATGCCTTTTTTATCCTTTCTTCATTACCCTGTGGCAAATACAGGCTCATTTTCGCACCACGTGCACTAGCAGCGGCGTGCTCGGCAGGAGTAAGATTATCTCTTAGGAAAAACACTTCGCGTTCAGCTTCTGTAAGTGTTTTATAGCCTGACAAAATCTTTTCCCAATCAAATTTGGATCCGTCTGCGTTTTCATACAAGTCTACTAGATTAGGAGATGGCATATAGTAATTCCAACCCCGACGAAATGCTGAGGGCCAACCTACAAATAATTGGAAATTGTTACCGTAACCCTGCTCCCCCCGGTGCTGCAAAGAAAAAATCATCTCGGGCGACTGCTCATTGGCCTCAGTAAACAAGGCTTTATAATTTGCAAACAAGGTGTGACCTGCATCTTTTACTTTTTGAAAATCAGCCGCCGCTTTTTCCCATTGTTTCAAATACATATAGACCTTTCCGCGTAAGGCATAGGCCGCACTTTTGGTGGCGTGCCCATAATTGGCGTTCCCTGCTGCGTATCGGTCGGGAAAATTGCTTTCATTGATACAATCCGTCAAATCCGCAATAACCTGATTCCAGACATCAGCCTCTGTAGACCTAGGCTTAACCGCTTCAACAGGCGTAAAAGGCTCTAAATATATAGGCACGCCCTTATACAACTGATTTAAACGAAAATAGAAATAGGCACGTAAAAATTTACACTCAGCCATATAACGAGCCTTTTTCGCTTCTGCTGATGGTGATTTAAGCGGAATATTGGCCAGCGCATCGTTGGATCTCTGGATACCTTCGTACATATGTTGCCAAACTTTGGAAAACATCCCATCTCCGGCAGTAATCGTTCCTCGAAGCAACGGTTCATCCCATCGCCCTTGCCCCGTAAACCCGAAACGATCGGTTTGATAAAGTTCGTGCACGGTGGTCAATCCACTATGCCCCATCTCAAGTCGGAGTGTACTATAAACGCCTGCTACACCTAAGTCAGTCAAATTATCAGTTGTCCACATGGTGGCATCGGAAACAGCGGAATAGGGGGCAGTATCTAACAAGTTGTCTTGACAAGCGCTTACACAAAGCGCAACCATTATTGCCAGGATTTTCTTCATGATTTTTCTACTTTAAAATGTGACATTCAACCCTAGCGAATACTGGCGCATAGTTGGATAGTTGGGGTTTGGACCTATTTCGGGATCAAGACCGGGGAATTTGGTAAGAGTTAATAAATTTTCTCCCGCCAGATAAACCCTTAGTCGACTCACCGAAATCTTGCTGGTTAACCGATTAGGAACAGTATAGCCCAATTGTAGATTTCGAAGTTTAGCAAAAGCAGCATTGTACAGATAGTAATTGCTTGCTCTGCCATTCTGCGCATCTGTTACACCTTTTAAACGCGGATAATACGCATTCAAGTTGTTGTTTGGATCACTGGGGTTCAGTTCATTATAGTAGTAATGATTATCTGCCACGAGTGAAGGAATTGATTTACCCTGCGCTACAATTGATTGGTTCAAATAAATTGTGTTCCAATAGTAGTGCATGCCCGCCGCTCCCGACCAAATCATGGACAGATCAAAAGCGCGATAAGACATATTGAAGTTGAAACCATAATTAATAGAAGGCGTAGTGCGCTTTTTGGTAAATTCCTGATCGTAAACGTTTCCATATATACCATCACCGTTTCTATCTGCATAGATTAAGTCACCATACCAAATCTTTGTTGGATCTACTCCATCAGCCGGTTGAAAGCGGTAACCGGCATCAATCATACTCCTAACCCAATCGAGGTCTTGGGTAGTCCGAACCATTCCATCCTTAGGTCCACCATTCACATCGAGCAGTCCATCAGCAAGAACATATTTACCCGTTCCATTATAAACAGGGTAAAGGTATAATTCATTAATTCTGTGCCCTTCTAATATACGTTCCGTTCCACCCGTCGAAACGGTTCCAAGGTTAGACTGATACACCCCGTTACCCGCTGCATCATTCACGAAACCTTCATTCAATACGCCTTTGTATTTTTCAACACGGTTGGTATTATAGGCAAAGTTTCCTGATATAGAATAGCGTAACTCACCGATATGGTCTTGAAAACCCAGGCTTAATTCTACCCCTCTTTTTGTCACTTCTGCAATATTCATGGTTGCCGGGCTTGCTGTTCCCACTACAACCGGAACATTGGGTGCAAACAAAATGCCATCTGTAAATCCGCGATAAGCGTCTATCTCAAAACTTAATCGGCGATTGAGCGCTAACCCGCTGATACCAATATTACTGGTTGTTGTGGTTTCCCATCGTAGATTAGGATTACCCGTTTTCGTTTGAGCTAAGCCTTTCACAGCCACGTTATTGAACGAGTAGTTAACAGTTCCGTATGCAGGTAAGTGATCATAATTACCAGCGGCATTGTTTCCTGTCCGTCCCCAGGATGCCCGAAGTCTTAAATCATCCAAAACTTCGGTAACCGGTTTCATGAAATCTTCCTCCAACAGCTTCCAGCCTGCTGAAAAGGCTGGGAAAAATCCCCAACGACTTGCTGAGCCAAATCGGGATGACCCATCATACCGAAACACAGCTTCTGCCAAATAGCGCTTTTTAAAGGAGACATTCGCTCGTCCAAATACGGATTTTAATCCATTATCCGTTTCCTCCCCATTAATCCCAGTCATGGTTGTTCCTGAATTTAAAGTAGTGAGGTCAGGATGGGTTAAGCCTTGTTTGGACGCATCAAAATTATACTGATTAAAATATTGTTGATTATATCCCACCAGAGCGCCAAAGTCAAGATTAGCAAACTCTCGGTTATACCGTAGTACTTGATCTATTATCGTATTTCTACTTTTATAGAGTGAATAACGGGTGGTCATTTGAGCAGCTGCTTGGGCAGCAGTACTTAATGTATTCGTGGCAAAATTCCATTTTTCATAGGGTATAGGGTGCGTATTATTCTCCGTATAACCTTGATTGTAGTGAATTTTCGACTCAAACTCCATGCCTTTGAACAAATCTACCTTGGCAAAAAGTGTGGTATTTAACCGGTTTACCTTATTCGATCCACCTTGACCATGCAACCAAGCAATTGCATTATTCGCAGTAGCCGATTCCTCAGCCGCAGCAGGGAACCCGTACATACCGTTATATACAGGATATACACCGGGCACCGTTTGTGTGAGATAAGAGTAGGCAGTTACTACGTCACTAACACTTGTACTCTGTATGTCACCGAACGTTTGTGTACCCACAGTAAGAAATTTAGCCACTTTGGACTGTAAATTAATCCGCATTCTGATATTATCCGCACCAGTTCTCTCCATAGTTCCGGGGTTATTCAAATAACCTACCGAAAACAAATATTGAGTATTGTCACCACCCCCATTTAGCGTCAGATTGTGGTTTTGAAGTAGTTTCCGCTCCGAAAACAATGCCTTCCCCCAATCCGTATTGGGATAGGCCACTCGATTGGGAAAACCATGATCATTTAAACCATTTGGATTGGCTTTGGCCTCTTCCCATTTGTCAATCGTTGTTTGCGTATATACAGGCGCTTGTTTCAAATTCGTAAAACCTTCATTCACCAATCTCATATGGCGTGCATAATCGGTTACAAACTCTGGCACATTGTTTGGCCTAAGCAACGAGGTCATGACCGTGTAATTCACAGTAGTTTTACCCTTTGTTCCCTTTTTTGTGGTAATCAAGATCACACCATTTGAAGCCAGAGAACCGTATATAGCAGCTGTTGCCGCATCTTTTAATATAGAAATACTCTCCACATCATTGGGATTTATCGCATCCATTGACCCCACGACCCCATCGATCACTACTAGTGGACTGGTATTATTCAATGTACCCGTTCCTCTGATGCGTATACTAGACCCATCTGCTCCCGGTCTACCGGTTGTGGCCTGTACATTTACACCCGCTGCAAGCCCAGCAAGAGATGACGACAATGGAGACACCGACCGATTTTCAACAGATTGCGCATTAATGGTAGATACTGCCCCTATTACATTCTGCTTTTTTTGTGTGCCGTAGCCAACAACAACCACCTCGTCAAGACTCTTTTCATCTACACGTAGCGATACATCCAGAACAGATCTGCTTCCTACTATTTCCTCCCGGCTCGTATAGCCTACGAATGAAAATACTAATACCGCGTTTTGATCTGCTACATCCAAATGATAATAGCCATTGGCATCCGTAGTTGTTCCGATCTGTGTTCCACGAATGACGACATTCACTCCCGGCAATGGGCCTCCTCGCTCATCGATAACCTTTCCTTTGACGGGGATCGCGGCTAATTGTATAGCCGGTTCTTTTAAATGGTCTGTTAGGGAGGATTGAAGTGGTTGACTAGGAGAAGACAGTTGACCATTTCTAACAATATAGACAACACTACCGGTATTACTATACGTCAACCGCAATGGCCCCAGCATTTTGTCGAGCACATCTGCTACCCGATACGTTCCTTTACTTAAAACAAAGCGAGCTTCGGCGTCAACCTGATTTTCCATATATGCAAAGCGAAGGGGCGTTTGCATTTCGATTTGTTTGAACAAGTCTCTTACTCCCTCATTTTTCAACTGAATGGACACCTTCATTTCGGCCAGAGACTGAGCATCCGACGGGCGGGCCACCAACAGTTGCGTACAGCTTATGGCAATGACGATATAGAACAACCCTGAGCGCATAAGGAATATAATACTATGCCGATGGGTGGAAAGCATACACCTTCCCCATGTGATAAAATTTTTATACATTTACCAGACGTTTTTAGTGATAGACAATTGTTAAAAGCGACACCCGTTTGTTAGGCCTAACTAGCGGGTATTAAAGCCTTTCGGTTCCAGCCGAAGGGCTTTTGCTTGTATATATCTGAAATGAAAAATCGATTCAGCCATCTCGGGCAAAAATGACAACGCGTTGAAGCATTCTTGGTTAGGTTTAGGGATTAAACATGACATTCGCTATAACACTTTCCTCATTCACAACCACCACCCTCAATCACAATCTTGTTTCCTTCTCTTTTATACGTGGCACCGATTACCTGTGAAAGCACATTCAGCACAGTAGTAAGATCTTCATTATTTAAAAACGAAGCTGTCATACGACATTTCAACACATCCTTATTCGTAAAAATCAGCTGGACTCCATAGTGTTCTCCGATCATTGTTCCAGCCATTTCCAAATCCGTATTATCCACCACCAAATAGTTGTCCTTCCAGGCTATCTCTTTAGTTGCGTGAACAGAAATGGTATTAAACTGCTCATTTTCAGTATGCACCGTTATTTGCTGGTCAGGTTTAATTTTTGCGTAAACACGGTCCTCCTTTCCCACCTCTACCAAGCCACGCGTTACCGTCACAACCACTTTGTCTTGTTGCATGTTCACATTAAACGATGTACCCAGTACACGGGTGATCACATCGCCACTTTTAACCAGAAAAGGCTTATCCGGATTACTTACTATATCAAAAAAGGCTTCTCCACTTAGCTTAACCTCTCTCGATGCGCCATCAAAAGATTCTGGGAAATAGCTTAAAATACTATTGGCATTCATCAATACACGACTGCCATCCGGTAAAATCACAAACTGTTTTCCTTTTAAAACGCGCATTTCATTGGTTGATGAGGATACTTTTGGTTGATCCATTGCTATCTGATTTGGTTTACTCCCCCGCAAAACAAACCACATCATTCCACCCATGGCAATAAAAAGCACCGCTGCCCATCTTAACCAAACCGTGTTAGGCCACCATCTATACCCATTACTTTTATCTCCTATAATATTTGTCAGAATTTCTTGTCGTTTTGCGGGTGGTAAATGAATAGAGTTTGCGCCACCATACTCATCTATCCATTCCTCAAACCGTGCTCCATACCCATTATCCACCAATCGGCGGAGCTCCTTTTTTTCTAAGTCTGTGGCCTGCTGTTCAAGGTGCCGCTTCATCAAAAAGTCGAAGCGTAACAATTCGTTTTGACGCCCTTCTCCTGAACCTCCCATATCATTTTCAGAATTCATTCGGTTTATTTTACATGTGAACCATAAAGTGACGTGACCGTCTTAAACCCTTTACTATACATGTCTGGAAAAATGGAAGAAGGGGGCAATTTTTTCTTGAAAAATTTATTTATTTTTTTCAAGAAGTATGTAAACACCTCATTAACAGTACAATTATTCTGTTAATGAGTGCTATTAAAAACTGAATTGCATTATTTTAATGTAAAAAGTAATAGCCAAACGAAAGACTCGGCTTTTAACACGGGCTCAAGGCGAGTCCTAATATAATGTAGTATACGCTTCATATGCGATTTCACTGCCAATCGGGTAAGATTCATCCTTTGGGCAATCATCTGATGGGTCAATCCCTCTTCCCAGGCTAATTGAAAAATTTTTCGTTGGTGCTCAGGCAATTCTCTTACAACCTCTTGCAAAAGTTTTTCATGCTCGATCTCTTGGAGCATGCGTTCCGTAGCATTTTCTGCAGGCTCCCGAAAATTAAGTCCCTCCATCCATTCCACAAAATCTGTTTTATTTCGATAGGCGTCATATATCTTTTTTTTGGCCATCCCATGTATATACGCCCCCAGATTCAAAATATCTGGTAGCTTAACCCTATTTACCCAAATATCCATGAAAACATCTTGAACAACTTCCTCAGCCACCTCTTTAGAATTCAGGAATTTCAAGGCAAGGCCATAAATTTTGGGACTATACTGATCGAAAACCTGTACAAATACCGACTCATTGCCATCAGCCAATTCTCGCAAAATCTCTCGCTCATTATCCAGGTTACGCATTGTCGTGAGGTCGTGATGATAGGTCAGATTAAAGTATTTTATTTACGCAAGTGCCCATAAACTTGATTTAAAACAAAAGTATCACAAATTTTTATAATAATATAAATCCCCGGCGTTATACAAAATTCATGATCAAACCAGTATTGATTATCTCCGATTGCCCAGTAGTTATATACTCAAATATACTTCTTCATAAAATAATCCGGTTTCATGAGGACACGCCGAGGCAAGATCCATCTCAGTACAGATATCTTGTTCTGTGTAAAATGTACTCGAGAAATTAACGAATGCAACTTGTATACTACCTAAACCTTTTCCGATTGATGAAAGCTACACTTTTCTCTACGCTTTTTTGTATCAGTTCAATTGCCTCCTGGGGCCAAACGAAGCCCTCACCCGAAAACATTATCATTGATAGCCATAAGGGCAAGACAGAGGTTACAACGGGCGATAAGGGACTTCTCCATCTTCGCGTTTCACAAAAAGATATCCAACGATTTAAGAAAGCCGGGGTGGTACAGTATAGCGACTTTGGTGCGGTGGGTGACGGGAAAGCCGATGATATAGATGCCATTGCAGCAACCCACGCTTATGCCAATGCGAACGGACTCAAGGTTAGGGCCAACAAAGATGCGTCCTATTACATTGGGGGGAAAGAGCGTACGGCCATTATCAGAACGGAAACAGATTTTGGTGATGCGGATTTTATCATTGACGACACAGAGGTGGAAAATCGGAATGCATCGGTGTTTATCGTTGGCTCCGACCTCAAACCATTCAAACTGGATAAGATAACTTCGCTCGAAAAGAATCAAAAAAAAATTGAAGCGGCTTTACCCGGACCTTGCTTGATTACGGTCACCAATGCCCATGTGAAACAGTATATCCGTTTTGGATTGAATCAGAACAATGGATCCTCTCAAACAGACATTTTCGTAGTGGATAAAAATGGAAATGTTGATATGAATGCACCGATTATATGGGATTTTGACCAAATAACGGACATGACCGCTTTGCCGATCGATGAAAAGCCCATGAAAATAACGGGAGGGCGTTTCACAACCATTGCCAACCAAGCGGAGTCAAAATACACCTATTACAACAGAAACATTGCCATCAGACGATCCAATGTGGTGGTAGAAGGTCTAGAACACCGCATAACGGGTGAAGGAGAGCACGGCGCTCCGTATGGTGGCTTTATTAATATCGGCGAATGCTCGTATGTAACGGTTAAAAACACCATTTTGACAGGACACAAAACGTATAGTACCATTGGTGCTGCCGGAAAACCTGTTACTATGGGTACTTATGACCTTTCCGTTAACCGTGCGCTAAACGTATCGTTTGTCAATTGTAGCCAAACCAACGACATCAACGACTCAAAGTACTGGGGTATATTGGGCTCAAACTTTTGCAAAAATCTGGTATACGACAATTGTACCCTATCCCGATTCGATGCGCACCAGGGTGTAGCCAATGCTACCATCCGTAATTCAACGTTGGGCCATATGGGAATCAATGCCATTGGAACCGGATTATTGACCATAGAAAACTCAACCATACGCGGCCGGAGCATCGTAAACCTTCGCAACGATTATGGAAGTACCTGGCAGGGCGAACTCGTCATTCGCAACTGCGTATTTGTTCCTGCCAATGGTAAGCAAGCCATGTCACCGAGCTTAATTAACGGATTTTATACGGGGCTACACGACTTTGGCTATACATGCTATATGCCTGAAAAAATCACGATTGAAAATCTTAAAATCGACGACGCCAACCACCCTACCAATTACGTTGGACCGGCCATTTTCAGCAATTTCAATCCCCAAATGACGGATGCTTCCTACGAAGAAAAATTTCCATATGTGAAAACCAAAGAAGTGGTATTGCGAAACATTACTTCTACGAGTGGTAAAGATCTCCGTTTGAGTGACAATGCATTTATGTTCAAAGATGTGAAGGTGAGAAAAAACTAAGCTCCTCCCCCTTTCATTATTGGGTATTCATGGAACGTTCGGGGATATACCCTCATCTACTCGTCTCCATGAGTAACCATAAATACCATTGTTACCTTTTCAATAACACTAATGCAAAAAATTATAATTCTGTGCTTCCTATCCCTATTTTTGGGGATAACAGGAGCCCAAGCCCAAAATAAGCGCATGATGTTTGGCGACACCACCGGAACAGGAATACCCTTCTCCAAAGATCCGGTTGTTGTGAACTTTCAGGGCAAGTACCTAATGTACTTTTCAATTCGTAAATTTCCGGAAAGAGGGAAACCCATGTCGGGCTGGGCAATAGGTATTGCTGAAAGTAAAAATTTAATTGACTGGAAGAAAGTCGGTGAGATTCTTCCAGAAGCGGAATACGAAAAGAAAGGGCTATGTGCACCGGGTGCGTTACTCCGGGACGGCAAAGTTCATCTTTTCTATCAAACTTATGGGAATGGACCTAAGGATGCCATATGCCATGCGGTTTCCGAAGACGGCATTCACTTTACCCGCAATCAGTCCAACCCCATTTTTAAACCTACCGGTGACTGGAACAACGGCCGAGCCATTGATGCTGAAGTTTACTTCTATAAAAATCAATACTTTCTCTATTTCGCAA
>CALGRQ010000038.1 GCA_937880795.1 uncultured Dyadobacter sp.
TGTAAAGGCTAAGTTGGACAAGTTAGACCCGAAAGATTATAATTATTTGATTATAACCAATGATAAGTTGCTATCGTCGGCCAATGAGTACGCTGCCTACCGAAAATCCGAAAAGGGAGGATCGTTTAAACCTCTGATTATTAATATTAAAGATATATATAATCAGTTTAATTACGGTGAAGCAAGTCCTGTTGGAGTTAGGCGCTTTGTGGATTATATGGTGTCTGATGGTAATAAAAACAAATACCTTCTCCTATTGGGGACATCGGTAACATTTGTAGAGAGAATGCGTAAGGATTTGGAAGGGGATATTCCAACCATAGGATACCCCGGTTCCGATATCCTTCTGGTGTCGGGCTTGCAAGGAGAAAATGAAAATGTTCCTGTTATTCCAGTAGGGAGGATATCGGCGTCAACAGATCAGCAGGCTTTGGATTATTTAAACAAAGTCAAGAGTTATGAAAGCGCTGAAAATACGGATGTATCATGGAGAAAGAAGGTGCTACACATCAATGGCGGTAAAACTGAGGCGGAAATTAATAGCTTTAGTGGTGAATTAGCGAAAATTTCTCCGATTATAACCAATAGCTTTTTAGGAGGAGAGGTGAAGCCTTTTATAAAACAGACTTTGGAACCAACTGAACAGGTGGATATTAGCGGAGATGTGAATGCGGGGGTGGGAATGATTACGTATGTAGGCCATGGTTCTCAGAGTATAACGGATTTGGATTTTGGCTATGCTTCTTTGGAGGCCAATGGATATAGAAACAAAGACAAATATCCTTTAATGTATTTTAACGGATGTGGTGTTGGAAATATGTTCAACAATAGACTAAATCCTAATCTATCGGCTTCGGATAAAATGCCTTTGGCGCTGGACTGGCTGTTGGCAAAGGATAAGGGCGCGGTTTCGATTATTGCTAATTCATTTGATAGTTATCTTGGGCCTAGTGTGAAGTATTTGGAAACGTTGTACGAAACATTGTTCGCTGATGCTGGTGCAGACGGATTAAGTATTGGACGTAATCAGGTTAATGCCATTAAGAAGATTATATCTCGCCCCGGTTTGAATGCCTACGATATAGCCAATGTACACCAGAGTGTTTTAAATGGGGATCCGGCTATTAGACTGTTTGCTTTGGGTAAGCCTGACTATACTTTTGATAAAGTGGAGGGCTTGACTATTGAAGCTAAGGATAAGACAAAAAACATCGAACAGTCAGACTCACTGTCTTTAACAATACCACTACTCAACTTAGGAAGGTATAACAAGGCAGAGCAAGTTGGGGTGCATGTTAAGGTTACGATGAAAAATGCTCAGGTAATCATTATCAATAAAGTATTGCCCGCTTGGACTTATGCGGAAAAACTAAGTTTGAATTTCAAAAAAGGTACCCAAATTATAAATGATATAGAAGTTCGCTTAGACGAGAGTAATTTATTGAATGAATCCAATGAGTCTAACAACAGGCTGTCTATGACAGTAAATTGGGAACTTGCTAAGGTGCTGCAATTATATTCCCACGCTTCGGACACCGATAAAATTATACCACATTTAGAAGCAAGTCTGGATCGCGAGGTGATAGTTGTTGGAAATAGCTATAGGCCAAATCCACAAGTTAGTGTAAAGGTATTGGATGATCGGTCTAATGCGTTTAACAAGCAATCGCTTTCCATTCATTATAAAAAATGTAGAGATAACTCATGCGGGTTTGTTGCCGTTGATTTGGATGAAGTTTCGTCACTTAGCATCAAACAAATTTCTGATCAAATTTACGAAGTTAGTTTCATACCTGATTTTCTTACCAAAGTAGGAGAGTACGAGTTTTTGATTAGAGCCACGGACGAAACCGGAAATGTTAGCTTGCCGTATCAGGTATATTTTCAGATCGCTGAAACTTCAACAAATATTGATCTTGTAGTTAGTCCAAATCCGGCTAGTGATTACGTACGTTTTGCGACTAAATTCGAAAATGAGAACAACGAAATTTCCTCAGCGGTTTTACATATTTATAACGCAACCGGAATATTGCAGTTTAAAAAGGAGTTTGATGTAAAGCAGCTTAATACATTGGAATATTATTGGCTACCTCAGGTGCCTGCGGGGACTTACATTTATAACTGGGAGTTTTTTAATGGCAACCAGAGTACCGATAAGCGTACGGGTAAGGTGGTTGTAGTTCGTTAAAATTAGTGCGCTGGGAATGTCCTCATACGATGGTGGACATTCTCAGTGCTTTTTATTATTTAAGTTGAGACAAGTTTTTAGTCAGCTTTTGTGATGTGGTCTAGCCAGTCGAACCACACGTGTAGGGATATTACTTTATGGATGTAAAAACTGCCTTGGTTATAATGTTTTGAGGTTTTATCTTCGTTTAATATAGCCAATGCTATTTTATTATACTCTTCGAAGTTGATGTAATTCCAAACTCTGTTTTGTTTATCAATTATATTCTCAGATTGTATAATAAGTCTTCTGGCTGACTCTCTTGCATAATTGCCGAAATAGCCTTTATCTTCTCTTTTTAAGACTTCCTCAGGAAGTAAGTCTTTCATTGCTTCTCTTAGATGACCACGACCAGATCCAATGTAATATTTGAACTCCTCGGGAGTTTCTATACAAAGTTGTATAAGGTCTTTGTCCAGAAATGGCAGCTTTATGTCAATATGATACCTGTTACCTAACGAGAAGTACTCTTCGTTCATATGAATGACTGACTTACTATAAATCTCGTGGATACTTGCATAATAATCCTTATCTGTGGATCCAGAGTTAAAGTTTATGCTTTCAACATTCAAAACATGAGCACTGTTTTGATGAATAATTAAATTTGAGTTGTCGGTAGATTGGTGCCTTTTAACAAAGTGCCTTACTATC
>CALGRQ010000039.1 GCA_937880795.1 uncultured Dyadobacter sp.
ACGTACAAATCATCGTGCATATACACGCATGATTACGCTCAAAAGAATTGAGAAATGAACGGAACCTTCGGTGCATGTATAGACACTTGCACAACCTGGCATTAATATATGAAAGGTAATATCCAGAAAATAGATTTTTCCTGATGAGAATCGGAAAGCAGTAAGGTATATAAAACCTTACTTACTTCTTTCAATGGTATATTGAACAAGCTGTTCCAAAGAGCGTCTGTGTGGCGAATCTGCAAACTCATAAAGAAGTGTTCTGGCTTCTTCCACATATCGCTCCATCACCTGCTGCGCATATTTGAGTCCGCCCGACTGCTTCACGAAATCGATTACTTCATTAACTTTCTTGGGTTTATGACTTTCGTTACGAACAATATTGATAATACGGCGCTTTTCAAGCCAACTTGCCTGGTTCAATGCATATATCAACGGCAAAGTCATCTTCTTTTCTTTGATATCAATGCCAAGCGGTTTGCCGATTTCGTCTTCACCGTAATCAAATAGGTCGTCCTTAATTTGAAAAGCCATACCCACTTTTTCGCCAAAGGCATGCATTTTTTTTACAATCTCTTCTCCGGCACCCACCGAGCACGCACCTACTGCGCAACATGACGCAATGAGCGAAGCTGTTTTTTGTCTGATAATCTGGTAATATACCGATTCGTCTATATCGAGTCTTCTTGCTTTTTCTATTTGTAACAACTCGCCCTCACTCAATTCTCTAACCGCTGTCGATACAATTTTTAAGATGTCAAATTCCTGGTAATCCACCGATATAAGCAAACCCCTGGACAATAAATAATCGCCCACGAGAACTGCTATCTTATTTTTCCATAGCGCATTCACTGAGAAGAATCCTCTACGGTAGTTTGAATCATCCACCACATCGTCATGAACCAGTGTTGCCGTATGAAGCAATTCGATCAAGGCTGCCCCCCGATAAGTAGACTCACTTATTGTTCCACACACTCCTGCCGACAAAAACACAAACATCGGTCTGAGTTGCTTGCCTTTGCGGCGTACGATGTAATTCATGATCTGATCCAGAAGCATTACATCGCTTTTCATAAATTGACGAAATTTCTGCTCAAAAGCCTTCATTTCATCGGCAACAGGAAGTTGTATATCCTTTATTGAAAGGGTCATATAATTAATCGAGGGCACTCTAATCCCTTCTGAGGTGAAAAGCTGGTTTTGCAACCATATAACTATGTAACCAAAATAACTGGTTTCTTGGCTCCATTGTTCAAATTTGGAATAAAATCTTTTCTTTATACCAATTTTAGAGTGAAAATGTTTAGAATTGATAAAAAAAGAATCTGCTCGATAAATAGACGTTCCCAACAGTACGCCTTATAGGGTATCTTAAACTAAAATTAAATACATATTTTTTATAATTTAAGCTGAAAGCAAAGAGCTAACAGCTGACAGCTAATACAGTATGAAAGCACTCATTTTGGGCGGCGGATCTATGAAAGGAGCATTTCAGGTAGGTGCGATCCAATCTGTCCTCGAAGCCGGTTTTGAACCGGACATGATTTATGGTATATCCGTAGGCGCATTAAACTCCACCTTTCTTGTAAATGAAGCAGAACATCAACGAAAAGAAAATGGACAAATCGATTGGAAACTGGTAGGCCATCGATTACTTGAATTTTGGATCAAAAACATAACACATCCGCAGGACATATCCACTTTACGCTCTCGGGTGATGTTGGGTGTAAATACTTTAATGAGCCGGTTTGATGGTTTATTGGATCCCTTACCATTACACAACCTGATCAGGAAAAATGTACAGGATGAACTACTGGAAAACAGTCAGATTAAAATTAAAGTAGGCGCGGTGAACATCGAAAGTGGCGAAATGAAATATGTATCGCCAAAGGATGGTCATTTTCTCGATTATGTGCGGGCCAGTTCCTCCATTCCCATGCTGATGCCGGCCGTAGAAATTGACGACGACTTTTATGTAGATGGTGGGCTAAGGGAGGTTATTCCGATAAGGCCAGCACTGGCTGACGGTGCCACGGAAATTGTCCTGATAGGCTGTCATTCTCCCCATCTATACCAGCCGGAAGGCTTGAACGCACGAAATCTCATTACCCTCATTGAACGGATCAGAGATATTACCGTAAATGAAGTGGCCAATAGTAACATCATTTGGGCGGAGTCCTTTGCAGAGCGGTCCAACCTTCGGGGAACTCCCATGAAACTAACGGTGATTCGTCCCACTTCGCCTCTGGTACTAGACTTGCAACATTTTACATCGGAAGACATATCCCGACTAATTGTTGAAGGTTATAAAATGGGTGTCCAGGTATTGAAAAAGAAAGAAGCAGTTTAATTACTAAAAAAGAGAGCGGGGCTTGTGCAAATTGCACATGCCCCGCTCTCTTTTTTATAACAATACGTTACGCTTAGAATGTGTAACGAAGTCCAACTTGCATGTTCCATGCATTCTGAACACTGTGCCAGTTACGATATAGTGTAGTTGGCAATGCTCTTTCACCTGCTGCGTTGGTGATGCTGTTCATAGTGAAGGTAGGTTTACCGTCAGCAGATACGCTATTTACATTCAAAACAGAGTAATTGAATGATGAACCGCTGTTCAACTCTTGTCTAACACCCCATGCGGAGTTCAACATATTACCAAAGTTCATCACGTCAACACTTAGTTGTAAAGAATGACGGTGTTTGCCGATGTTTGTAAAAATGTCTTGCAGCAATCTTACATCGAAACGGTTGATCCAAGGAAGCAAACCAGCATTACGTGATACATAACCCCCTTTTGCATCTTTCAATTCTTTTGTGTTATTCACCAAATTATCGTAAGCAACTCTTTGTTCTTCTGGTGAAGCTGTAAATACCACATCTCCCTTAGAATTTTTCACCGAAAGCGGTGCAAAAGTCAAATCCGCTGAATTAGCAGGAACATACATCAGGTCAAGGCTAACACCGTCTTTGTTGATATCTCCTGAGTACGTGTAGGCAAAACGACCTGCGTTAGTACCTTGGTAGAATACAGAGATCGAAGTTGCCAAACGATTTGCATATTCAATTCTATATGACAAGCTACCAACCACACGGTGAGGAATAGCATATTGAGACTGGCTCAACAATCTTTCGTTTGGATCATTGATTGAGTAGTTGTTAGACCAAGCAGAGTTTGCTGCCGATCCTGGGTTACCACTCACATCTTTTGCGTTGCTATAGTTATAGAATAACGAACCGTAGAATCCTTTTCTAGCAGGCAAGGTTAATCCCAACGACAATGCAGATGAGAATCCTTTGCTTGTGTTGCTCAATACCGGTACAATTGCACCAGTTGCATTGTTATATGTCGCATTAGCTGCTCCATTCCAGTAATCGCGCGTATCACCTGAGTAGGTCATTTGAGCAGTTGCCGGCTTACGGTTTGCATTGAACTGGTATGTAGCATTGATATCTTTTGAATAGATATAGTCGAAGCTAGCTACCAATGGAGTTCCAGGAATTTTGTAATCCGCTCCAATGTTCGTTCTCCAAACTTGTGGCATTCTGTAATCTTTGTCGATCAAGGCAACAGTACCTGGCGCTTTTTCTCCAGCTTGTTTCGGGAAGCTTTCTGGTAACTGATTTACCCAGTATAACGGATCTGCGTTAAGTCCTGTGATCAACTTTTGAGTTTCAGCATTTACCGGCTCGAACGTATTTTGCAATACACCGGAGTTCGTAGGCTGGTTGGTAAACCAAACGAAAGGAATCAAACCTGTGAAAATACCAGTACCTCCACGCAATTGAAGTGAACGATCTCCAAAAACATCGTAGTTAACACCTAAACGAGGCGAGAACAATGGTTTGCTGCTTGGCCATTTTTTGGTAGAGTAAGTTGTTTCCTTTCCATCGATATCCAACAATTTAAGGTTATCAATAGCCGGGTTATACAAAGGATCATCAAAGAAGAATGGCATATCAGCTCTTACACCCAAAGTAAGGTTCAAACGATCCGTTACAGCAAATTTGTCTTGAATATACAAACCACCTAGACCGAAATTAACCGTAGCCCATGTATCGTTCTGGAATGGATAAGTTACACCATATACAGATGGAGCTTGTTTGTTAAGGAAATCCTGAACGGAATTGAAACGGTAGTAAGAAGTACCTAAACGAACGTAGCTATTTTCAAACTTCATCAATTCGAAACTTGCACCTGCGGTAAAAGTGTGCTTACCCGATTGGTATGTTACGTTATCGATGAACGACAAGTTCTTGTTTTTCATACCATTGTTGTATGAGAACAACTCAGTACCAAAGCTCATGTAGTTTTTACCATTCTCCCAAATGTCAACGAATGGGAATAAAGCGCCAGGAGTAGAACGTGTAGACTCAATGTAGCTATATGTAGCCAAAAGTTGGTTAGACCATTTTGAGCCAAAGCTACTGTTCAATTCTCCCGTTAGAGAGCGTACTATGTTTTTCTGCGCATAGTTAGCATTTTCAAATGCCATAGACTCTTTACTGATACGACCCACACTCGAACGTGGGTTTGGACCTGACGATGCGTTAGTTCCCTGATCGCTGTTACCAACCACCTGGTTGTAGCGAATTGTAAATTTATGTTTGTTGCTGATGTTCCAGTCCAAACGAGCCAAGAACTTGGTATTCTCGTTTTTATATTTGTTTGCGTAGTTCTCGTAACGACCTGGATCATATTGATACTGGCTTTTTAAGAAACTGCTTACTGCATCCAAATCCTCTGCACGAACAGTCGTTACGTTTGCACCCGAGCTACCGCCACGTGATGCTACCCATGTATTTCCTGGAAATACATTTTCTTCTCTTTCAAAGTTACCAAAGAAGAAAAGTTTGTTTTTAATGATTGCTCCACCCAAACGTGCTCCAAATACTTTGTTGGTTGATTTGGCCGCCTTAGGAAGATCTACTCCATCAATTTTCGTTCCGTTGAAGCTCTGATCACGGTAAAATCCGTATACAGAACCGCTCAATTGGTTTGTACCACTGCGTGTAACCGCGTTCACACCAGCACCGGTAAATCCAGACTGACGTACATCAAACGGAGCAATGTTCACCTGAACTTCCTGAATCGCATCCAAAGATATAGGTTGTGCATCACCGCCAGGTAGCAAATCATTGCTCAAACCAAAACCATTGCTAAAATTAGCACCATCAATCTTCACACTATTCAAACGACTATCACGACCTGCAAAACTAGTTCCGTTCGCCTGAGGTGTTAAACGTGTAAAATCTGTCAATCCTCTTGAAATCGTAGGAAGTGCGCTCAATTGTTTCGAATTGATATTTGTTGCAGCACCGGTACGTTCCTCTCCAAAAACATCTCCACGCGAGGTACTTACAACCACTTCACTAAGTTGTGTTCCTTCATCCGACATTTTAATGTTTACCACAGCCGTAGATCCAAGATCCGCTACAATATCACCTTTTGATTGCTCTTTGTAACCAATATAAGTAACTGTAATGGTATAAGGACCACCCACACGAACTGTAGGAAATGCATAGCGACCTGTTTCGTTGGTAAGAATACCATACTGAGTTCCTGAAGGTTCGTGAACCGCTTTTACGGTGGCACCCGGAAGAGCCTCACCTTTTTCGTCAGTAATACGACCACTGATTGTTGATGTAGTAACCTGAGCTACGGCATACCCGCCCAGCAAGGTCAATGAAAACACGAACAACGTCATAAACGCTGCCCTGAAAAGTAAACTTTTCCTGTTCATAAAATTGGGGATTTGTTTGAAATTTACGTTAGGATCATCCATATCATGGTGAACTAATTGTACCGTAAAATAAGTTTTTTTTTCGTTCATAAACAAAGCCCAAATCCTAGTAAAGTACTATACTACTGCTCATAAAGTGTTGATTTATTGAAATAATGCAGAACTGTGCCCTAAAAATTACAAGTATACGTATGTTAAATTTTCGTTAAGTTTCAGGGTTTAAAATTCTTTTCTTTCCAAGAATTACTACCGACCTTTACCGCTATTGCAACAAACTCATTAAGACTATTAAAATTTGAT
>CALGRQ010000040.1 GCA_937880795.1 uncultured Dyadobacter sp.
AAATCTACAGGAAATAAGAAGCCGGTAGTTGGATTTATTGCTGGTGCTACGGCTCCTAAAGGAAGACGTATGGGACATGCCGGTGCCATTATTGGTGGAGCTGACGATACAGCAGAAGCTAAAATTCGTATCATGAAGGAATCGGGTATCTTCGTTGCTGAATCTCCTGCGCTTATAGGAGAGACTATGCTGATTGCCCTAGGTAAAAAATAAGAGTATATCAATATCAACAATACTTGGAGGGCTGGGGAAACCCAGCCCTTTATACTATATGAAGAAGTCCATTTTTTTATTTATTTTTTGGGCTTTTACCACCTCCTTAATTCTGGCTGGAACAAGTTCCTTTGCAGCTGCCAGAATTAACCCACCCGAGCAATTTTTCCCGGTTTATAACTATCAGAACGATTGGCTGGTTTACAATAGCCAATACAAGAATTATGTGCCATTTACTCAGGATCTTAACGATGGATCCAAGTATGTCAGTGCGTATATAAATCTCATCAAGAATCGGAATTATTTTATTCTATATAAGTCTGAAGTAAAAAGCTATTTGTTTCTGGAAGGTGCATTACAAAAAGAAATGAAGGAGGAGCAGTGGGTTATTTTGAATGTAGATAGCCTTTACAAAATTTATAAAAAGGATGAATTGTTGCTTACAGTATATGGCGGTCCGGGTATAGGAGATAAAACTCTGTTGATTTGTCATGAAAGAAAAACGAATGAAAACATTGCCGATGGGGTAGGGGCTTCTAATTTTATTAATATAAAACCCATTTCCTTTTCTCCGTTAGGGAACTTCGCTGTGTTGGTAGTTATTCTGTTACTGATCCTGAATGCATGGATATTTAACCTGAATCCAATGGCATTTGTTAGGCTTATTAACCCAATGGAGTTTATACGAAATGATCCGCGTGACCTGCTTTCCAAGTTAAATAAGCCATATAGTAACAGTATTATATTTTTTGTGATAATCGTCTCAATGTTATGCAGTTTTGTACTTATATTTTTAGCTGAGAATAAGATTAATTTATTTTCGGTAGGCAATGTATTGTCCGATAAGCCAAATGTGGTGCAACTGCTGGGTGATTTCTTTCTGCTTTCTTCAATATTTTTTTTATTGTACTACGCGAAGTATATACTCATGGTGATGGTGGGTAATATGTTGAATTTGGACAAGTTGGTGGATGTGGTTTTTATTAAAATAGTGCAATCATCCTATTTGTTTTATGTCGCTATTTTCCTGCTGGCTTTCATGCTTACATTCAATGAACCAGCCTGGATCGAAACCGTCAAACCATTTGTATTATTTCCATTTCTGCTATTCTACTCGATACGGTTCGTGGGCCTTTATATGGTGAGCATACCACAAGGTACCTTTATTAATCTGTATTTATTTTCGTACCTTTGCGTCATTGAAATAATCCCGTTGATCATTGGCATTAAGTTTGCTTTATAGATCGCCAGTTTTTGCGGGAACAAACTAATGAGGCTTATACATGAGTGAGACTATCAAATTTGATCAGGATCGATTAACAAAAGTCACTAGTCTTTTGGTTAGCCAATCCAGACCAGCCGACGAAAATTCACCCTACTTTGAGTTAGCACGTAAGTATAACATCAAAGTGGATTTTCGCCCCTTTATCCAAATTGACGGAATTTCATACAAAGATTTCCGGAAGCAGAAGGTAAATATCCTCGATCACACCGCTGTGATTTTCACCAGTAGGAATGCCATCGACCACTTTTTTAGAATATGCACCGAAGGTAGAATTGAAGTGCCTGCTACGATGAAATACTTTTGTATATCGGAGCAAACAGCAAACTATCTCCAGAAGTATATTGTAATCCGCAAGCGTAAAATATTTGCAGGAACCAAAACAGCGGCCGAGCTAATCGAATTGATGCGTAAGCACAAAAAGGAGAAGTTCTTATATCCATGCTCTGATGTGAGAAAGAATGATATCCCGGAATTTGCCGATACGGAAGAATTTAACTTCACTGAGGCGACCATGTATCAGACTGTATCTTCTGATCTATCGGATTTGACGGAGGTTTTCTACGATATCATTGCGTTTTTTAGTCCATCGGGAATTAAATCATTGTTTGATAACTTCCCGGATTTCAAGCAGAATGCTACTCGCATCGCAGCTTTTGGTCCAACGACGGCGAAAGCAGTAGAAAATGCGGGCTTAATCCTTGACATTCAAGCACCTTTGCCCAATGCACCATCTATGACGGGTGCCTTGGAGTTGTATATCAAAGAGGCTCTCAATAATTAATTTGAAATTTAGGAGAAAGGGCTGGGAAATTTTCCCGGCCTTTTTTGTGATATTATCAATTTTTTTAAGCAATATGCGTTATTAAAACCAGAACTAAATAACGAGCGATTCTTAAAACCCAACCTACCGGCATGACATTGACGTTTATCTTGCGACACTTTAAATGGAACCGGCTATATGCATTGCTGATACTCATCTCCACAGGAGCCATGGCTCAAAAGGATGCGCAGTTTAGTTTGTTTTCTTTGAATCAACTGTATCTTAACCCCGCAGCGGCTGGTGCAGGAGGTGCGACGCGTTTCCAATTATTGCATAGAACGCAATATGCAGGTTACCATGGTACCACTCCGCAGGACAAAGGTGGCGCGCTGTCCACCCAGATGTTTTCTTTTAGCATGCCCATTAAAAACTTTGGAATTGGTTTTTATGCCTTAAATGATCGGTCAGGGCCGGTTTCTCATCAGGATTTTAAAGTGTCTGCTTCCTATCACATCCCCATGATGGGCGGGCAGCTTCAGGTTGGAGCAAGCGCCGGTATGTTTAGACAGTCTTTGGATTATGGCAGGCTTCGTCCAGCAGACGAGGACGATCCACTTATTCAAACGGGAGTTATTAGTCAAATGAATCCAGATGTGGCTGTTGGAGCACGATTTGAAAACGAAACATTCTATTTGGGAGCATCATTGAATCACTTGTTACAGCCGAAATATAGCTTAGGTGCCGATCAGGCAACAAATCCTCTTAAAAGAACGCTATATGTGAATGGAGGGGTAAATATGGAACTAGGTTATATGTTGGACTTGCAACCTATTGTGTTGGCCAAAACCGATTTATCTTCCCTGTCCGTAGAGGGTGGAGCTACCTTGACATACAATAAGCGTTATTGGATAGGCGGTACTTACCGGCAGCAAGATGCATTCGTGATAGTAATGGGTGGTCTATACCTCTTGCCCGATCAATCACTGCGCTTATCGGGAGCATATGATATTGTTATTGGTGGAAATAAAGCAAAATCTCCATCTTCATTTGAAGTATTACTTTCTTATGATCTCCCATCCCCAAAATTTGGTAAGAAAACAATTATCAGGACTCCTCGTTTCCGATTCTAGATATCTTCATGATAGATTACTAATTGATCTGAGAATAATATTAAAACTTGTCCAGAATATATATAATTGATGTTTTTTGTTGTGTGCTGGGCTATTCACGGCATTCAGTTGTGAAACTTTAATTTATATTTGTAAAATTTTCTAAGCATATATCATTTAGTAAGATTCTTACGTTAACACGAGTGTTTAGAAATTAAAACATTACCAAAGCAATGAAACGGGTGTTAAAACCCAATGTTACTTTTGTTTTCGCTTTAAGTATACTATATAATAACTGCCGACGTTTTTAGGCTATCATTTATTACTCAAATTTTACAAAACCACTATGAATGTGAAAGTGTTCTATCGGGATGGAGTCAAAAGCTTGCTTTTGGTAGCCGCTCTTATGCTCATGCAGAGTTGCGGATTTATCAAGAACAAGTTTGGAAAGGGAGGAAAAGAAGAAAGCGGTATTTCTAATGGAGAAATTACAGCAACTGCCCGTAAAGGATTTAAGCAGACTACTCCGGCCGGTATGGTCGTGGTTCCTTCCGGTTCTTTCATCATGGGACAAGCGGATGAAGATATCGCAGCTTCGATGAATAATATGAACCGTCGTGTTACTATCAGTTCATTTTATATGGATGACACTGAAATTACAAACAACGAGTATCGTCAATTTGTAAATGCACTTCTGGTTGACTCCGTTTCAGTACTTGGTGAAGAGGAGATCATGACAAAATATTATCCTGATACAACTTCATGGAAAAAGGATTTTGCCTATTCAAACGGTGATCCTTTTGTGGAGTATTATTACCAGCACCCCGGATTTGACACATATCCAGTTGTAGGTGTTAGCTGGCAAGGAGCGCAATACTTCTCAAAATGGAGAACCAGATTGTTGCATGACTTCCAAAATCAGGAGGGACAGTTCAACTCAACCGGTTTCCGTTTGCCAACAGAGGCAGAGTGGGAGTGGGCTGCAAGAGGTGGCCGTGCCGTTGCGAAGTATCCATGGGGTAATCCTTATACCATGAATGCAAAAGGTTGCTTCCTGGCCAATTTTAAACCACAACGTGGTAATTATGATGCTGACGGATATCCTTATACAGCTCCTGCAAATGCCTACAATCCTAACGATTTCGGATTATATAATATGGCAGGAAACGTAGCTGAATGGACTTCGGATGCGTATACTGACAATGCAACTGCAATTGTTTGGGATATGAACCCAAGATATGATAATCCAGATGAGCCTCGTAAAGTAATTAAAGGGGGGTCTTGGAAAGATATTGCTTATTTCCTTCAGACCGGTACGCGTAGTTTTGAATACGAAACGGAACGTCGTGCTTTCATTGGATTCCGTTGTGTAATGGATAATGTAAACGACCGTGGTGGAGCAAGAGCCCGTCGCCGTTAAAAATATTTGACCGTAAAAAAGAAGCAGCGTCGTTACTCTGCTTCTTTTTTACGGCCTTCTCGTCTAAACATATTTTATCTTAATAACTAATTTTTCACTGTAACCGATTTTCATTCGTATGGCTAAGAATAGCGGACCTAGTTTTGTTTGGGATAAACTAGTACCAACGATTTACAGCGCAGGTGCTGCTGTTGTTATTTTAGGAGCTTTATTTAAAATTCAACACTGGGACGGAGGTAGCGAAATGCTTACCATAGGTTTGGGGACTGAGGTAGTTATCTTTTTGTTGTATGCACTACAAACATTAACTCAGTCAGCGGACAGAGAACCAGATTGGACCCGCGTATATCCTGAACTGGCAGACGATTACACTGGGCCCGCAATTAATCGTGTATCTTCTGGACCTTCTAGTGGTGTAACTGCTAAGTTGGATAATATGTTGGATAACGCTAAAATTTCTCCTGATGTGTTTGATAGCCTTGGTAAAAACTTCAAGAACCTATCTGACACTGTGGGTAAATTGACAGACATTACCGACGCTACTGTGGCTACAACGGATTACGCTAAAAATGTAAAATCTGCTTCTGTGGCTATTAGCGACATGAACAAGTCATATGGTGTTGCTATCAATGCAATGAGTTCAATGGCTGATGCGACTAAAGATGCACAGTCTTACCGTGACCAATTCCAGCAGATCACCAAAAATATGGGTGCTCTTAATGCCGTATACGAATTGGAGTTGCAGGATACAACCAAGCACCTAAAAGCGATGAATGCTTTCTATGGTAATCTTACTGCTGCTATGGAAAACATGGCTGATGCGACCAAGGAATCGCAGGTGTTTAAGGCTGAGATGAATAAATTGACAACAAACATTTCTTCTCTGAATGGTATTTATGGTAATATGCTCACCGCGATGCGTGGTAATGCTTAATACCAAAATGGTACAGATTACACATTCGTAATGTTTGTACTGCTTAAATTTATTCTATCACCGATAACAGAATACTGAAATATATGGCAGGTGGAAAAGAGACACCCCGTCAAAAGATGATTGGAATGATGTATCTGGTACTTACTGCAATGCTTGCATTACAGGTAAGTTCAGCCATCATAGAGAAATTCATCCTCCTGAATAATTCTCTGGAACTATCTTCCGGAGCAGCCAATAAAATTAACCAGGAAACGGTACTGAAAATAAAAACAGCTGTGGAGAAGTCGGGTAACCGCGCTTCGGACGTAGCTGTAATGAAACAGGCTGATGACGTACGTCAGTCGTCAACCAATATCATTAATGAGTTGAATGCCCTTAAGCAAGAGATCATAGCTCAAGCTGGTGGTGGTATCAATGAAGAAGGTGGAATTAAAAATCCGCAGGAAGAAGGCAAGGTTGCTGAACTGATGGTGGGTGGTAAGAAAAATGGTAAGGCTTACAAATTAAAGGAAAGCCTTAACGCTTATACCAATCAGTTGAATGGTATTGCCCAAAATAAATTTATGCCTTTAGCAATGGATGGTAAAGAAGATCCCGTTGCAAAGGATAATAAAGACCAGAGAAATAAGGATTTTGCAGAATTGAATTTTGCGCAAACTCCAGTAGCTGCTGCTTTGGCGGTTTTAAGTCAGAAGCAAACTGATATTCGTCGTATGGAAGGTGAGGTATTGAATTACCTTGCCAGTAAGGTGGGTGCAGCCGATGTGAAATTCGACCGTATTTTGGCAATGATTAGCGCGGATGCAAAAACAGTTGTTGCAGGTACGAAATTTAAAGGGCAAATGTTCATCGCCGCTTCGGCTTCCGGTTTAACTCCTCGTATGAGTCTAAACGGTGCTGCGGTTAAAGTGGAGAATGGCGTTGGTCTTGTTGAATTTACTGCTCAGGGTGGTGGTTATAATGCGGAAGGTATAGCACGTCGTGAATTGAGCGGACAAATTACCATCCCAACCCCTTCTGGACGCGATACAACGTATAACATGAAGCAAGAATACTACGTTGTGAAACCTTCGTATCAAATCGAAACAGGAACGTTACCTCCATTGTATTTTGGTTGTGCCAATAAATTAAGTATCCAAAGCCCTGCTTTGGGAGCGCTATGGGCACCTTCATTCTCTACAGATGGTGGTGAAATTATACCAAGTGGCGAGAAAGGTAAATTTACCATTGTACCAAACAAAGCCTCTTTGAACATTACTGTAAGTAACGGTGGAAACGTTTTAGGATCTGATCCTTTCCGTGTAAATCGTGTTCCGAAGCCTTCTTTGGAAGTTCGTGTAAATGGAGCCGTTTTTGACGAACGTAAAGGGGTTGCTGCTGCTGGTGCGAGAAGCATCCAGGTGATTGCAGTTCCTGATGAAAGTTTTAAAAACTTCTCACCACAGGATGCTCGTTTTAGAGTGTCGCAAATTGAAGTGAATTTGGCACGTGGTAACAGACGTGTAAATGGAGTTACACTTAGCGGTGGAGGTGGTTCTATATCGAGTTTGGCGCAACAGGCTCAGCCAGGTGACCGTTACGTAATTTCAATTTTGAAAGTAGAGCGTCAGAATTTTAAGGGTGCCATTAGTGAAGTGGAGATGGGAAATCAAACCCGTCAGGTTACTTTATACTAAGTCCAGCCTAATATTCGTTGCTAAGCATATTAAGAACACTATAGTTATGATAAGAATGAAGGGAAAAACAATTGCGTGGTCTTTATTGGCCTTGTCGGTTAGTTCTACGGCTGCTTTTGCTCAGGAAAAGGTTGACTCTACCGAGAGCCGCTTTTCTTCCCGCCCGATTGCTGACGGGGACATAATGATGAAGCGGACATTGTGGAGAAGGGTGGACCTGAAAGAAAAACAGAACATTTCCATGTTCTCCAAGAATAACGAAATCACAAGATATCTGCTAGATGCTGCAAAAGCAGGTTTGATTGATGCGTACACCAATGACTCGTGTTCAGTAAAAATCACTTCAGCGGATATTCATAAGAAGCTTTTGATACCTAATCAGGTTGCTGGGTTGTCTGC
>CALGRQ010000041.1 GCA_937880795.1 uncultured Dyadobacter sp.
ACTTTTTTAAACCCGTTATAATTAATAATAAGAAGTCAAAATCAGTTTTGTGCATAACGGACAACAGCCAAGAATTGAAATGCTTTTTGAAATTGCCAGGAAATTAGGCGTTAAACCACAAGATTTAATAAAGGAAAAGAAATGACAAGCACCGCACAAAGGCAAGAGCTGCAGAATAAAATATGGAAAATAGCCAACGATGTTCGTGGCTCGGTAGACGGATGGGACTTTAAACAGTTTGTATTAGGAACGCTGTTCTATCGCTTTATTAGTGAAAACTTCACCAACTATATGGAAGGGGGTGATGAAAGCGTTGACTATGAAAAACTACCGGATGATGTAATAACGCCGGAAGTAAGGGAAGATGCCATTAAAACCAAAGGTTACTTTATCTATCCCAGTCAACTATTTGCTAATGTCGCCAAAACAGCAAATGACAACGAGAATTTAAACACAGAACTAAAGGCCATTTTCGATGCTATCGAAAGTTCTGCAAACGGTTATCCATCTGAACCAGATATAAAGGGCCTGTTTGCGGATTTTGATACGACCAGCACACGCCTCGGTAACTCCGTTACAAATAAGAACAGTCGTTTGGCTGCTGTGTTGAAAGGTGTACAGGAACTTAATTTTGGAAACTTTGAGGATAATCAAATTGACCTTTTTGGGGATGCCTATGAATTTCTTATCTCCAATTATGCTGCCAATGCAGGAAAATCAGGCGGTGAGTTTTTTACACCCCAACATGTTTCCAGGTTGATTGCACAACTGGCGATGCATAAGCAGGACAAAGTCAACAAGATATATGACCCTGCGGCTGGATCGGGTTCTTTGCTGCTGCAAGCCAAAAAGCATTTCGACAATCATATCATTGAAGAAGGCTTCTTCGGGCAGGAAGTGAACCATACTACTTATAACCTTGCGCGTATGAATATGTTTTTGCACAACATCAACTACGACAAGTTTAACATTGCGCTGGGCGATACCCTGCGCGATCCCCATTTTGGTGATGATAAACCCTTTGACGCCATTGTGTCCAATCCACCCTATTCCATCAATTGGATAGGCAGCGACGACCCTACGCTTATCAACGATGACCGTTTTGCTCCAGCTGGCATATTGGCGCCGAAATCAAAAGCCGACTTTGCTTTTGTGCTGCATGCGCTCAGCTATCTTTCCAGTAAAGGCAGGGCGGCTATTGTTTGCTTCCCTGGTATCTTTTACCGTGGCGGTGCAGAACAGAAAATCAGGAAGTATCTGGTAGATAATAACTTTGTAGAAACGATAATTGGTTTGGCTCCAAATCTATTCTTTGGGACTTCTATTGCTGTAAATATCCTGGTTCTTTCAAAGCATAAGACAGAAAGCAAAACCCAGTTTATTGATGCCAGTGGCGAAGATTTCTTTAAGAAAGTAACCAACAATAATATACTGGAAGGCAGACATATTGAGAAGATCATGGAACTGTTTGAGAGCAAATCGGATGTATCTCACGTCGCCGTTTCTATTGACAATGCAAAAATTGCTGAAAATGATTATAACCTCTCTGTAAGTTCCTATGTGGAAGCAAATGATACCCGGGAGAAGTTTGATATAGTGGAACTCAATAATGAGATTTTTAAAACAGTAGGGAAGATAGATAGTCTGCGTGCTGATATTGATAAAATTATAAAGGAGATTGAAGGATGAGCTATATCGAGAAATTATTGGATGGTGTTGAGATGGAGTGGAAGCCGTTGGGGGAAATTTCCAAATTGATTCGCGGCAATGGTTTGCAGAAGAAGGACTTTACTGAAACAGGTGTTCCTGCTATTCACTACGGTCAAATTTATACTTATTATGGCTTGAGTACCATTCAAACTAAATCCTTTGTTTCACCAGAGCTGGCTGAAACTTTGAAGAAAGTCGATACGGGAGACATTGTTATCACAAATACGAGTGAGAATTTACAAGATGTTGGCAAGGCTGTTGTTTATCTCGGCAAGTCCCAAGCCGTCACTGGCGGACATGCTACAATAATAAAACCTGGTGAACTTCTTTTGGGTAAATACTTCGCACATTTTACGCAGACTGAGGACTTTGCAAGCCAGAAAAGAAAGTATGCAAAGGGCACGAAGGTTGTTGATGTATCTGCGACGGATATGTCGAAAATACTTATTCCCATTCCTTGTCCCAACAATCCAAAAAAATCGTTTGAAATTCAAAAAGAAATCGTTCGAATTCTAGACAAATTTACAGAGCTCACAACAGAGCTTGCAACAGAGCTTGCAGCTCGTAAAAAACAGTATAGCTATTACCGGGAAACTTTGTTGAGTTTTGAAGAAGGCGAAGTGGAGTGGGAAAATTTGGGAAGTTTAGCTGAAAATTTGGACTCAAAGCGAAAACCTGTAACTAGCGGTTCAAGAGAGGCTGGTGATATTCCTTACTATGGAGCTTCAGGGATAGTTGATTATGTCAATGGATATATTTTTGATGATGATTTTTTATTGATATCAGAGGATGGGGCGAATTTGATCGCAAGAAATACGCCGATTGCTTTTAGTATTTCTGGGAAAAGCTGGGTTAATAATCACGCGCATGTATTGAAGTTTAGAACCTACGCAGAAAGAAGGTATGTAGAGTACTATTTGAATAGTATTGATCTATCGCCATATATTTCCGGTGCCGCTCAACCGAAACTAAATAGGAAAAACTTAGACAATATTAAACTGCCGAATCCTTCTCTGCAGGAAAAAGAAAGAATCGTCTCTATCCTCGATAAATTCGACACGCTCACCACCTCCATCAGCGAAGGCCTCCCGAAAGAGATCGAGCTTAGGAAAAAGCAATATGAGTACTACCGCGATTTATTACTGACATTCCCCAAGAATAACAAAGTACCATAAAACGGGGCAGTCATTATAGAAAATGATAAAAGATTGTTGGAATATCTGTTGGGTGAGTTAGAACGAATGTACGGCTTCAAATCCATTGTCAATAAAAGCGAATCAGAACAAGATGGCAACATATAATACCATAGCGGAATCAAATAACTTCATCATACTGGACGCATTTACCAAGTATTGGGATTTGAATTCTCCGCCTGCTGTATATCAAACGGAGTCGGCCCTGGAGTATGAATTTGTCCAGGACCTAGTTAAACAAGGTTATGAAAACCCATCTAACTTGACTACCGCCGAAGCGTTGTTGGCAAATGTAAGGGTGCAATTGCAATTGCTCAATAACATGGTATTTTCGGATGCGGAGTGGATTCGTTTTGTGGAGGAATATTTAGACAAGCCAAGTGACAACCTTGTTGAAAAAACAAGGAAAATCCATGACAATTATATTTACGATTTCGTATTCGATGACGGGCACATCCAAAACATTTATTTAGTAGACAAAAAGAATGTCGCGCGCAATAAGGTGCAGGTTATCAAGCAGTTTGAGCAAAAGGGAACACATGCCAATCGTTACGATGTCACCATATTGGTAAATGGATTGCCGTTGGTGCAGATAGAGCTAAAAAAGCGTGGGGTGGCCATCCGGGAAGCTTTTAATCAAGTACACCGCTATACCAAAGAAAGCTTAAACAGTAAGAATTCGCTCTTTAAATACGTACAGATCTTTGTCATCTCAAATGGAACGGACACCCGGTATTTTGCAAACACGGTGGAGCGAAATAAGAACAGCTTTGACTTTACCATGAACTGGGCGAAGGCTGATAATTCTTTGATTAAAGACCTGAAGGATTTTACAGCTACTTTTTTCCAGAAGCAGACGCTGTTAAAGGTGTTGCTTACTTATTCTGTTTTTGATACCAGTGATACATTGCTTATCATGAGGCCCTATCAAATCGCCGCCACAGAACGCATGTTGCGGAAGATCGAAAGTTCGTATTTATCGAGAAAATGGTCTACAGTAGAAGGGGGCGGTTATATTTGGCATACCACAGGATCAGGCAAAACCTTAACCAGTTTTAAAGCGGCAAGACTGGCCACTCAACTCGATTTCATTGATAAGGTATTTTTCGTCGTGGATCGCAAGGATTTGGACTATCAGACGATGAAAGAGTATCAAAGATTTTCGCCCGATAGTGTAAACGGCTCGGAAAGTACGGCAGGCTTAAAAAGGAATATTGATAAGGACGATAATAAGATCATCGTAACGACGATTCAGAAGTTAAATAATCTCATGAAAAATGAGCCTGACCTGGCCATTTATCAAAAGCAGGTAGTTTTCATTTTTGATGAAGCGCATCGTTCGCAGTTTGGTGAAGCCCAAAAGAATCTGAATAAGAAGTTCAAAAAGTTCTATCAGTTCGGGTTTACGGGGACACCCATCTTTGCACAGAATGCGTTGGGTGCGGATACTACCGCAAGTGTATTCGGTACCCAATTGCATTCCTACGTCATTACTGATGCCATTAGAGACGAAAAAGTACTGAAATTTAAGGTGGACTACAATGATGTCCGGCCACAGTTTAAAACTTTAGAAACTGAACTGGATGAAAAGAAGCTAAGTGCCGCCGAAAACAGGAAAGCGCTGCTTCATCCTGAGCGTATAAAAGAAGTTTCGCAATACATTTTACAGAACTTCCGGATAAAAACCCATAGAAATCAAGGGAGCAACAAGGGCTTTAATGCCATGTTTGCCGTAAGCAGCGTAGATGCCGCCAAATATTACTATGAAGCGTTAAACAAGTTGCAGCAAGAAAGTGACAAGCCTTTGAAAATTGCCACTATCTTTTCCTTTGCCGCCAACGAAGAGCAGAGTGCGATAGGCGAAATAGTGGATGAAACGTTTGAGCCTTCTGCTATGGACAGCAGCGCCAAGGAATTTTTGACGAAGGCCATCAATGACTACAACGCCATGTTTGCGACCAGTTATGGCGTTGACGGTAACGAATTTCAGAATTATTACCGCGACCTTGCCAAACGTGTAAAGAATAAGGAGGTTGACCTGGTGATTGTAGTTGGGATGTTTCTCACCGGGTTTGACGCGCCTACGCTCAATACGTTGTTTGTCGACAAGAATTTGCGTTACCACGGCTTGATACAAGCCTTTTCGCGCACTAATCGCATTTATGACGCTACTAAGACTTTCGGCAATATTGTTACGTTCAGGGATCTGGAAATGGCAACGATCGATGCCATTACCCTTTTCGGAGATAGCAATACCAAGAATGTAGTGCTTGAAAAGAGTTATAAAGAATATCTGGAGGGCTTTACGGACCTTATTACAGGTGAAGCCCGCAGAGGTTATGTTGAAGTTGTCGGTGAGTTGAATGCAAAGTTCCCTAACCCGGATGCGATCGTAACAGAAAAGGATAGGAAGGAATTCTCGAAAATTTTTGGAGAATATCTGCGGGTAGAAAATATACTGCAGAACTACGATGAATTTAGTAGCCTCAAAGCATTACAAGCAATTGACATCAATAATCCGGAAGCTGTTGAGGAGTTTAGAAAGGCGCATTTTGTAACAGATGAGGATATAGCCTCCATGCAAAAAATTGAAGTGCTGAAGGAACGTACTGTTCAGGATTACAGATCTACTTATAATGATATACGTGATTGGATTAGACGGGAGAAATCCGGGAAAGCACCTGAGGAATCAAAAATTGACTGGGATGATGTAGTGTTCGAAGTGGACTTACTAAAATCACAGGAAATAAACCTCGACTATATTCTTGAATTAATTTTTGAGCATAACAAAAAGACAAAAGACAAAGCTTCCTTAATTACAGAAATACGGAGAGTTATTCGCGCAAGTATAGGCAACAGGGCAAAGGAGAGTTTGGTCGTTGATTTTATTAATGAAACTAACCTCGATACCCTTAAGGACAAAGCGAATGTAATGGATTCATTCTTTGCATTTGCTCAAATCAAGCAACAGGCGGAAGCAAGAGAATTGATCGCGGAAGAAAACTTAAATAAGGAAGAAGCAAGACGGTACATAGAAACTTCCTTGAAACGCGAGTACGCGAGTGAGAATGGTACAGAGCTCAATGCGCTTTTACCTAAAATGAGTCCTTTAAATCCCCAGTACCTGACTATAAAGCAGCGAGTTTTCCAAAAACTGGCCCAGTTTGTTGAAAAGTTTAAAGGTGTTGGGGGGCAACTGTAAGTATTCATTTTGCCATGCCTATTTTATTTCAGCATATTTATTGTTTGCTGGCTACCAGGTTCACTCCGTTAACAGGCAAAATCTCTTTTTGCTGTGTAATTAGCTTAAATAAGAGGTGAAAAAGGGCGGTTTAATGCCCTTTTGAGCGTATTTATGGGTATTTTGCACATTTTTTCACTGAAAAGTGCTTTTCATTGCACTTTGCAATAAATTTTACCTCAGAATGCTTAAATTTACTATGAAAAAGGTATTATAATGCACGCTGAGGAAATATTCAATATCGTGAAAGCCCGAAGGGAATCGCTACATGTGACGCAGGAGACGCTCGCTCAACTTTCCGGCGTAGCATTGAGAACCTTGAAACAATTTGAAAGCGGCAAGGGCAATCCTACCTTGCAGACACTCCAAAAACTCGGTGACGCACTGGGCCTTGAAGTAACGGTCGTCATTAAAAACAAGGGGATTAACGCATGAGAGCAGCCAACATTCTTTTCAAAGGGCAGCAAGCCGGCGTATTGACACAATATGATGATGGTACGTTCACATTCCTGTATAAAGCATCGTGGGTAGAAGACACCAGCAAGCCAGCGATCAGCCTTACATTGCCGAAGTCCGCATCCCCATACCATTCTAATTACCTATTCCCATTCTTCTACAACATGCTGCCCGAAGGATCAAACAAACAGGTCGTATGCCAACTTAACCACTTGGATAAAACCGACTATTTCGGGTTATTGCTGACGATTGCCCAAACAGATACCATCGGCGCGGTCACCGTATCCAAAATCGATTAAACATGCGTTTACCAGATATCCAACACTGTCCCGGTACGCTGGCCCCTGGCTATCATACCTATAGTCGAACGGCACTTGTCAGGGTCTTCAAGGGGCGCAAGGTAAGTCATCTTCTTCCCTATGATTCACCCGCCTCTAATGCGGCAATGGACGAACTCTTTGATGAGAACAGAAAACGCATATCCATCTCGGGTGTACAAGAAAAATTCTCCGTTCTGCTCGAGAAGAACAAACTTCGATTGATTAACGAGGGTGAACGAGGTAGTTACATCTTGAAACCCATTCCGGCAGCCGGCCGGCGCCCGGACCAGATGCCCGCCAATGAACATCTTACCATGCAGATTGCGCGACAAGTATATCATATCGAAACGGCGGAGAATGCGCTGATCTTCTTCCGGAATGGAGCGCCCGCGTACATCACCAAACGTTTTGATGTCGATGAAAATGATGGAAAACTCGCGCAGGAAGATTTTGCATCACTAGCCGGGCGGACGCCTCAATCACATGGAGAACATTATAAATATCTGGGTAACTATTTGGAGCTGTTTCAGCTCATGCAAAAATACGTCCCGGCTTATCCCGTAGAAGCACCCAAATTATTGAAACTGCTCCTGTTCAACTATCTCTTCTCAAATGGAGATGCGCATTTCAAAAATTTTTCTCTCCTCGAAACGCCAATGGGGGATTACCGCCTGAGTCCGGCGTATGACTTGCTTAACAGCCGGGTTCACATTCAGGACAAGGATTTCGCCTTAGATGATGGCTTATTACCAAAAAATTTAGCGCAGGGGAAAATTATGCAGCAGTTCTCAGTATTAGCTGATCAGGCAGGCATTTCTCCAGCCTCCTTCGATGCAATCAGGCAACTTATGCTTTCCGAAATAGATAAGGTGCAGG
>CALGRQ010000042.1 GCA_937880795.1 uncultured Dyadobacter sp.
AACGAAAAAAGGAGTAAAAAAAGGGGCTAAAAAAGTAGGAGAAGTAGCAGAAGACGGCTATGACGCTACCAAAAAAGGCGTGAAAAAGGGAGCTAAGAAAGTTGGTAAGGCCGCTGAAAAAGGATATGATGCTACAAAAGAAGGTGTGCATAAAGCTGCCGAGAAAGTAGAGGAAAAGACTGATGATCATTGATCTGGTCGGTCTTGTTTGAGTGAAAGCCCACCCCGAAAAGGTGGGTTTTTTTACAGGTATCTATTATTCTTTTACTTGGATAATATTAACCGAAATTACGCCAGAAGCATTTCTGAGGAGACGGAGTGATTCTTCGTTTAAGTTTTTTAACAACAGTTTCTTACCCACTTTTGAGTACCTCTCGGTGAGTTTATTGAGCGCATCCATACCGGACATATCTGCGATTCGGCTTTCCCTGAAATCGATTATTACTTCCTGAGGATCGTTATGAATATCGAATTTTTCTATAAATGTGGTTACCGAAGCAAAAAACAACGGTCCATAAATTTCATAGTGTTTCACACCGTGATCATCCGTAAATTTTCTAGCGCGAATTCGTTTGGCACTTTCCCAAGCAAATACCAGCGCTGAGATGATCACGCCAATCAGCACAGCTAGCGCCAAATTGTGTAGGAAGATGGTAATAAGGGCAACCAGTATTCCCACAACAATATCCTGCTTCGGCATTTTATTGATAATTCTGAAACTCGACCATTCAAAAGTACCAATCGCCACCATAATCATCACTCCGGTAAGCGCTGCCATGGGTACCAATTCTATAATGGGTGATGCGAAAAGTATGATGGCTAAAATAGTTAGTGATGCGATAATTCCCGATAACCTAGCCCTGGCACCTGCGGATAAATTTACCATGGTTTGCGCAATCATGGGGCAACCTCCCATTCCTCCAAAAAAGCCGTTTAGCATATTAGCAGCTCCCTGCGCCAAACTTTCACGATTGCTATTCCCCCGGGTGTCGGTAATTTCGTCAACGAGGTTTAGGGTTAATAAGCCTTCGGTTAATCCTACACCGGCCATAACGAGCCCGTATGGAAAAATGATCTGAAGGGTTTCCAGATTGAAAGGAACGGCTGGGAGATGGAACTGTGGGAAGCCTCCTCCCACAGAAGCGATGTCTTTCACAAGACGTGTGTCAATTTGAAAGCCTAGGACAATAAAAAATACAACAATTATGGCAACAAGAGAGGGGGGCACTGCCTTCGTGAATCGAGGTACTATTGCTGTAATGACCATGGTTAGGAGCACCAGTCCCGACATGATTAACAACGGCGTACCTTGTAACCAGGCTTGGGGGCCTTGCTCAGGCGATTTGAACTGCTCAAACTGCGCCATGAAAATAATGACGGCCAAACCGTTCACAAATCCATACATGACAGGTTGCGGAACCAACCGAATAAACTTTCCTAATTTGAAAAGGCCGACGGCAATCTGAAAAATTCCGGCAAGCGCCACCGCTGCGAACACATACTCAATTCCGTGTGACTGCATGAGGGCAATCAGTACAACCACCGTTGCGCCGGCACCACCTGAAATAAGCCCGGGCCGTCCTCCAAATATGGATGTCACCAGTCCCATAATGAAGGCGGCGTATAGGCCGGCAAGCGGAGGAAGACCGGCTAGAATAGCAAATGACAATGATTCGGGAATCATTGTCATTGCTACGGTTAGTCCTGCCAGAATTTCGTTTTTATAATTTACTTTTTGCTTGAAATCGAATAGGTTCAAATAAAATGACATAGCTGGTGTTCTTCTCAATAATTCAACGAAAGTAATTGTTTTTTCGCTGAGGGGAAGGGGTGGGGACTATAACCTTCCATTATATTGGGAAATACAGATTTTAATAACTCAGTTTTTGGATAGTTCCCAAAGCATAGCTGAGTAAATAAAATGATTTGTCGCCACTGCGCTTGATATCGGTAGGCATGGTCAAGTTATCGAGCAAAACGGTACCATTTTCATTCACGACTTTACCTGTCTGTGGTTGGAAGCCCATGTCAAACGTTGCAAATTGAAGTGCGATGGGTTTGTTATTAGCGGTTAATGCAAGATGTATCAAAGTAGTATAGCCCGTTTTATATTCGCTTACTGCGCCTGCCGGGGTGATTTGAAAAATTTTGGCGCTAGCTGCGGCAAATGGGAATCCGGTAAGGCTAGTGACCAAAAAGTGAGTTCCATTGTATACGATGCCAGTGGGAACTGACTCTACCCCCGTTGCCGGACCGGGAATCTCTGCAAATTTACTAAGGGCCCTCGTGTCCTTGTCTCTTTTAATAATGGCATTGGCCCCTGCATCTGCTATATATAAATGTCCGTCTGGCCCAAAGGTAAGGTCATAGGGGTTAGAGTTAAGTGGATTGGTTAGAGCCAGGCTCTTCACGTAAGTACCGATATCCTCGCCAGTAAGATCGCTAAATTTCAAAGGGGCATCTCCAGACTTGAATTTGGAAACGTCGACGATATACAACATGCCACTAACACCATGAAGAATATACAACTTTCCGTCCCTATGCAATAAGTGGCTTATACCCTCTACTGCACCATTGCTGACTTCCGAAGGTAGGCCGCTCAACAAAGTTGTTTTTACGCCGGCAGCGGTTATTAAGGATACACTGGCGTCAGCTTTTCCGGTTCCGGCTTCGGTAACCCATAGCTGCCCCTGTCCGTCTATACTCATGCCTATAGGTGATTTTAAGCCGGAGACAAAATCGGTAGCTGTGAGTTTTTCGGGCTCAGGTATTGTGTCTTCAGAATCGGAACATGCCAGAAAGAGACAGGATAATAAAAATACATAAAGTAAGGAGGGTAGTGATTTCATGTTAATAATAATTTATACATAAAAATTTAAACAACGTAAAAGTAATTCTAAAACAACGAGAGTTCTATTAAACTTAAAGTTACTTATTAAGCGGGTTTGCAGGATCTTAATCACAGGTGTTGTTCCTGAAAGAATAGAGATATATCCAAACGCAATGTGGCAGCGCTGATATAGATTAGAAATAAGGAGATATAAAAAATGAGCAGAAGTGATATAATTAACTCTCTTCTGCTCACGCTTGGATACTACGTTGCCGTATTGTCTTTAAAATTGGGTTATAAACTTGCAGATTTCGCCATCTTCATACGAAGTTCAACCACGTTTCTCACCCCCAGTTTGGCAAAGACCGTTGCTTTTACGGTGCTAATTGTGGATGACTTAAGGCCAAGCTTTTGTGCAATTCCGGAAGTTCTTTGTCCGTCACTCACCAGTCGAGCTACCTCCGATTCACGTAGTGAAAGTACGCCGGGAGTCTTCAGAGATATTTTCTTTTGAATGACTTGGTCAATGATATTTTGCTGAACTGTAGAGCATAAGTAATTTTTGCCTGTCAATACGCTTTGAATACATTTGAGCACTTCTGTTTCGTCACAGGCTTTATCTAAGTACCCATTTACCTTGGCTCTAAGTGCTTTAAGTGCTTTATTGTAATTGACATCTTCTTCGTAAATGATCAGCGCAGCCTGCGGAAAAAGGAATTTATATTTGGTTGCTAGGCTATATCCTTCACGCTCATTGATATTACTTAGTTGGGTGATGATCAGGTTCGGTTGAAACTGGATCAAGGCCGTTTCATTATTCTCTTTTGTGGTTCTTTCAAGGATTTCCACGCTAGGAAAGTTGTTATTTAAAATATACAACAATCCCTTCCTATATATAAAATGATCTTCTATGATAGCAATACGTAGCATAAATCAGGACGTTGTTAAAATGTAAGCAAGTGAGACCTCATCGATGTCTTTGATGAAATCTTAATAATGGTGCCTAGTCGTGAATGACAAATGGTTTCTGGTCCAGTAAATTTTACTGGATTGGTGCAATTAGAATCATTTAGGAGTGTACAGTTTACCCCTGTATTCCCTGAAAGGGCTATGATGTCGAGAGTAGATCAAATAACGTTTCATTGTATAATATTTAAGATGTAGAGGTTCATATACCTGCACGGGTGCACCATGGGTATAAACTTTAAATTGGGTTGTTTACGTATATAACCAAATGTACAATTTTTTTAATTAATTAGCCGAATTTATTTAGAACATATTTTGATTGGTTTGTAAAATAAACTACCAGTATATTGTAATATTAATATTGTAACCATGTGTGTAGTTAATTTTATAGTAAATAGAATTAAATTTTTTTTGTCGGAAGTGGCTGAATGTTATAGAGATGACGAGTCGACATAAGGTTTAGGTTCAATTGGATCAGCAAATTGGATAAATTGACTATATAATAAGATTAAAACAGTTTCATGGTTGGTTTGTCTGCTTTTTCTTATTGAACAGTATGCGGCTGGCGAATTATCCTTGGTTCTATTTGGTAAGTCTTCCTGCAAGTTTTTGTATTTTTGAAGCACTATGTTTTCAAGTTCAGCCCATAAATACAATGTCCCGGTTTTCAAGAAGGATCAACCGGATGATAGTTTCAAATTTCAGCCTTTACCGAGTCCTACGGATAAATATCCTTACCATTTGGATGTCAGTGCAACGGATGTCAAACTAGGTGATCAGAAACTGGTTTTCCATATGGTGGGTGACACCGGTAGTATTCGAAGCCCCGATTTTCAAAAATTAGTAGCTGCGCAAATGGAGGCACAGTTCGTGGAAGCGGATGAAGCTGACAAGCCTGCGTTTCTATTCCATTTGGGAGATGTGGTCTACAATCACGGGGAGGTGGAGCGGTATCAAACCCAGTTTTTTGAACCTTATAAGGATTATCCAAGACCAATTTTTGCCATTGCCGGCAATCATGATAGTGACGTAAATCCGGATAACCCGGTGCCGTATAAGAGTTTGGATGCTTTTATGAAGGTTTTTTGTGCAGGGAGTGCTGATGTGTTGTCTTTTTCGGGAAACAATGCCCGTAAAAGCATGATGCAGCCGAATGTGTACTGGATGTTAAATACCCCATTGGCCAATATTATTGGGCTATACGGTAATGTGACCAAGTTTGGATCTATAGAGCAGGAGCAGAGGGATTGGTATATCAGTCAGCTCAATTGGGTGAAGAAGAATGAGCCTGAAAAAGCGCTTATCGTGTGCGTACACCATGCCCCCTATACGGCGGATATAAATCACGGATCCAGCGAGGAAATGATTAGGCTATTTGATAATGCCTATAAAGAAACTGGTGTAAAACCGGATATTGTTTTTAGTGGGCATGTGCACAATTACCAACGCTTTTCTAAAAAGTACGCGGATGGTGGTATAGTGCCATTTATTGTAGCAGGAGCGGGAGGCTATGATGAGTTGCATCCGGTAGCCTTACGTAATGACAATCGCTTCACTTCTGAGAGTACATGGTTTGACGGCGTTCATTTAGAGAACTACTGCGACGACAAGCACGGATTCTTAAACGTTAGTATAGAAAAGAACAAAGAAGGCCTGTTGGCCTCTATAAAGTATTATACTATTCCTCATGAAAAAATTATGGAGGGTTTTGAACCGGCTCAGCTTGCCGACGAATATACGTGGCTCCTTGATAAAAAGGGATGATGAATGTATCGTATTATTTTAGCAAGAAACGGGTTTTATATCGGTAGGGTTGCAAATACATTTGTGGTGTAAACATAATGCTCAAGATGGACACACAACAAAATATGGACTACGATAGAATTGCAGAGGCTATTCGTTTTTTGAAAGAAAACTATAAAAGGCAACCGACTTTGGAAGAAGTGGCTGCTCATGTGCATTTAAGCACTTTTCACTTTCAGCGTATGTTTCAGGACTGGGCGGGGGTCACACCTAAACAGTTTTTGCAGTATCTAAGTGCCGAACACGCCAGGGCTGTTTTAAAACATACCAAGGCTACACTTGCAGAAGCGGCGGAAGAGACGGGCTTGTCGGGTACAGGTCGTTTACACGACTTATTTGTGAAAATTGAGGGGATGACACCGGGTGAGTATAAAAATGGAGGTGCATCCTTGTTTATTCGATATAGTTTCTCGGCTAGCCCGTTTGGGGACCTATTGATCGCCTCAACTGACAAAGGAATATGTTATATGGCGTTTGTTCAGGAAAATAAGGAACAAGCTTTGCAGGAATTGTTTCAACAATTTTCGAATGCCAGGTACAGCGAACAGCGCGATTCGTTGCAACAGGATGCACTAGCGATTTTTATGCAAGATTGGAGCAACCTGAGTAAAATTAAACTTCATTTGAAAGGAACTCCGTTTCAACTGCGAATTTGGGAAACACTTTTGAGAGTTCCGGTGGGCGGTCTTGCCACTTATGCATCTATTGCTCAGGACTCAGGGCACACTGGTGCTTCTCGTGCAGTGGGTACTGCCGTTGGGGCTAATCCCGTTGCTTTTTTAATTCCATGCCATCGCGTCATCCGCTCAACCGGTGAAACAGGACAATATCATTGGGGAAATATTAGAAAAAGTGCGATCATTGGCTGGGAGTCGGGTTGGCGTGAAGTGGTTCTATAAAACCCTGAGCCGGTCTTGTTAAAAGACACGATTCTAAATTTCTTTCGAGTGAACTTGTGTTGCCGATCTTAGTTCTTTTAACTTTTAAGGAAGAGGAGCAAGGCTCCTCCAAAGGTAAAATACGAGATAGCTTTCCCAATTTGGGAAGTGTTGAAATAAGGCGTTAAGGCCTGCTATGTCCGTTTTGTTGTCGATGAGTTGATGCCGTATGAGCGCATTGAGCAAGCCGGCGTCACCGTATGGGATACAGGTGGGCACACGTAATGACTTCATGAGTGCGTAATTAGCGGTCCATATACCGATCCCGCGGATACTGGTAAGTGCTTTTTGCTGTGCCGAAACAGTTGGTAAAGACTGTAACAATGGTTTGCTCATTTCTTCTTTGGCAAACTTTATGGCCAAACCTATTACATATTCTGCCTTTTTTTCAGAGAACTGCATGCCACGTAAATCTTCAATACTAGCCTCGGCCAAACATTGTGGGGTAGGGAAGATGTAGTAGTTGGAATTCTGATAAAGTATGGCACGTCCGTATTTTTCAACCAGTCTGCGTTTGAGTTTGTAAGCAAATGGGAGATTGATTTGTTGGCCTATGATACTCCATATCAGCGCTTCAAACAAATCGGGGATACCTACAAGCCTGAGGCCCGCAAAACTTTGCGTCATATAGGACAGCGCCGGTAGTTGTCTGAGTTTTTCGTAAAACACACTTATATCGCGTTGGGGCTCCAACCAATCTTTTACGAATTGTAAAATAAGTTGTTCATTATTGTGATCCCAGTCGCCATATAATGTGTCAATAAGAAGTGTCTGATTCTCGAACCGGATTTCGAGTAACACTTCCTGGTTATTGATGAGAAGCGCTTTTCGGATAAAATCTGGCCCGGTGGCATGCATGCAGTCATCGAAATTTCTGTTAAGAAACCAAAGACATTCATTGAAACTGAAGTCCGACAAGACATGGATTTTTCTGTTAATTGATTTCATCTATAAAATTTCGGTGGTACAAAGAGTGACGTAAGGCAGCTATATGACTGTGTCCTTATAAAAACTATAAAATCTCAGGGCTAATTATGCCCTTTTCAGATGATTGAGAGTCTTTCTGCATTGTAAAATACAATAAATATAGCAAAGAAGTAGTTTAAAGTAATGTTAAAAATATAATTTTTCCAATACAAAATCATTTTAAACTAAGATTTTAAACGTTTGTTTAAAATTTGCGTTTGAAATGATTGGAGATTCCAAATTGGTGCACGACCTTTGCATAGAACAACAACAGTAAGAATTGTGAAGTGTATCAACTTATCCAGTGAGGAAAAATTAAAAGAGGCGGCAAAATCTGTATTCCTGAAGAAGGGGTTTGCAGGAACCACGGCTAGGGATATTGCAGATGCAGCGGGGATGAATATTGCTTTGACAAACTATTATTTCCGAAGCAAAGAGAAGCTTTTTGTTGAAATTTTCAGAGATTTATTCTCATTATACTGTACCAACACGGTGAAGATTCTTGAAAAACCCATAGGGTTGAAAGAAAAAATCATCGAAGTGATCGAGGAGGATTACAGGATGATGAAAGAAGAACCTAACCTGGTGCTGTTTATCATGACAGAAATTCACCGGGATTGTGAGAATCTTTTACCTGAATTGTCGAAGTATAGTGAGATGTTGAAGGGTATGTTTGTGGAGCAAATTGCCGAGGAGGTTCGGTTAGGACGGATGCGAGACATAGAGGTAGAGCACCTAATGCCGATCATTATAGGAAGTTTGCAGTTTGTGTTTGTAGGTAAAAACATGTACATGAAGGTACATGGAATGTCGGAGGAGCAATTCGATGACTACGCGCGAACACATAAAGACCACGTGATCAATATGGTTGTCAATTATCTGTTTCAGGATGTTGACACCATGCGAGAAATTAGGGTTAAAGAAGAAACTGTTTTGTAAAAATATAAGTTAGAAACGAATATTTTATGAATTTGGCGGCAGTGACAGACGGTTGCCAACTATAAGACACCAGTTATTGATATGATAAGTAAATTACATAAAAGAGTCGCTGATTTTAAAGATGCGGCACGTGCTAGAGAAACAGGTGCCTATCCTTATTTTAGGCCTATACAATCTGCGCAGGATACAGAAGTTACCATTGCCGGTAAACCTGTGTTAATGTTTGGGTCTAACTCGTATCTAGGGTTAACGACGCATCCCTTTGTGATCGAGTCGGCGCAGAAGGCGGTTGAGAAGTATGGGAGCGGCTGTGCCGGTTCCAGATTTTTGAATGGTACGCTAGACATTCACGAGCAACTCGAAAATCGTCTGGCTAAGTTTACGGGCTCGGAAGCAGCGGTTCTGTTTAGTACTGGATACCAGGCTAATTTAGGTGCAATTTCCTGCCTAACCGGTCGCAATGATTACCTTATTCTGGATGAAAGAGATCACGCTTCCATTATCGATGGGAGTCGGTTGTCGTTCTCGAAGGTAATTAAGTACGCGCACAACGACATGGCCGATTTGCGCAAGAAACTGAATCTGTTGCCCGAAGATGCTGTGAAGCTGATTGTTACAGACGGTATTTTCAGTATGGAAGGAGATATCGTTAACCTTCCTGGTGTGACTGAAATTGCAAGTGAATTTGGTGCTTCGGTACTTGTAGATGATGCCCACAGTTTAGGCGTTATCGGTAAAAATGGTGCAGGTACAGCTTCGCATTTTGACCTGGTTAGCTCAACCGACTTGATCATGGGAACTTTCAGTAAATCATTTGCTTCATTGGGTGGTTTTATTGCGAGTGATGCTGCAACCATTGATTATATCAAGCACCGCGCAAGAGCGCTTATTTTTAGCGCAAGTATGACTCCTGCTAGTGTAGGAAGTACATTGGCTGCACTGGAGATTATGGAAAAGGAGCCTTATCATATGGAAAGACTCTGGGCCAATACCCGATATGCAAAGGAGTTACTTTTGGTTAATGGTTTCGACCTTGGAAACACGGAGAGTCCAATTCTGCCGATCTATATCCGTGACAACGAAAAGACATTCATCATGACTAAATTGTTGTTGGAAGCAGGTGTTTTTGTAAATCCGGTTGTTTCGCCTGCCGTTCCGGCTGATGAAACATTGATTCGCTTTTCTTTGATGGCTACACATACATTTAGCCAAATTGAGGAGGCAGTTGATAAAATGGCTCGTATTTACCGTCAATTATTTCCGGAAGTTATAACAGCCAAATTATGATCCGAATCGAGGCCATATCGCCAAAAGGCAAAGAACTTGGTCGGTTTATAGATTTTCCACATGACCTGTATGCGCATGATCCGAACTATGTTCCGGAACTGTACATTGCGCAGAAGGATATGTTAACGCCAGGAAAGCATCCATTTTATGAGCATTCCATTGCACAACTTTTTTTGACGTATAGGGGAGATCGTATAACTGGCCGTATTGCTGCGATTTGGAATCGAAATCACAATAAATTTACACAAAGGAAGGACGGGTTTTTCGGCTTTTTTGATTGTATAGATGATCAGGAAACGGCAGATTTGTTAATTAAAACGGCCTCTGATTGGGTAAAAACACAAGGTGCGGATACGGTTGTGGGGCCGGTGAACTTGTCTACCAATGATACTTGTGGATTGTTGGTAGAAGGTTTTGACAGACCTCCGATGGCGATGATGACCTATAATGCGCCCTATTACGAAAAGCTTTTGCTGGGGAATAATTTGGTGAAACAGACTGATTTGCTTGCGTATGAAATTAATGTGAGCGAATCCAACGATAGGTCGGTCCGTTTGTTGGAAGTGTTGCAAGCCCGACTAAAAAGGAGCGGGATTACGATACGTCAGGTCAATATGAAAGACTTTAAAAATGAGGCCAAAAAAATTCGCGAGGTATATAATGCCGCCTGGGATAAAAATTTGGGGTTTGTTCCGGCAACCGATAGCGAGTTTGAATACTTGGCTAAGGATCTAAAGCTGATTGTTGATCCAAAATTTTGTTTGGTAGCCGAAAAGGATGGAGCACTAATTGGTTGGACTCTTGGCGTTCCGGACATTAATCAAATTCAGATCAAAATTAAACGTGGACGATTGCTTCCTACGGGAATATTCAAATTGCTTTTTGGCATGAAGAATATTACGAGAATTCGGGTACTTACCCTTGGAGTTATGGAAGAATATCGCAAGTTGGGTATAGAGGCCTGTCTTTATGGTAGCATCATTCAAAATACATACGGGACCAAAATTACAGGAGGAGAGTGTTCATGGATGTTGGAAGACAATTACATGATGACCCATGCCATTGAGCCAATCAACGGTAAGCTCTACAAGCGTTATAGGTTGTATCAGAAAGGGATATGAGTGAAAGGGTGTTGATAACCGGAGCCAGCGGCTTCATTGGTTATCATTTGGTAAAGGGTGCCCTTGACAAAGGGTATGAGGTACATGCTGCCGTGCGTAGATCAAGTGCCACTGGCGATTTGAAGAAGCTGGGAATGGAAGCGGAAGCGAATAAAACAGGTAAGCTGTTGTTTGTTTACCCCGACTTTACATCTGTCGAAAGTTTACTTCCCATGATGACCAATGGAGCATATGATTATGTGATTCATGCAGCAGGTTTAACACGTGCCAAAACCAATGACGAATACAAAGAAGTAAATGCTAACTATACCACCCGACTGGCGGAAGCAGCCCTAAAATCGGGTTTCCCGTTGAAACGGTTTGTGTTTATGAGCAGTTTGGCAGCAGTGGGGTCGAAACCTTATCATGCGCCTACCCCCATAGATGAAAATGAGGAATTTAAACCCCTCACTTCCTATGGTAAAAGTAAGATGCTGGCGGAGCAGCATCTTGCTGAAATAAAAGAACTTCCGTTGACGGTGATACGGCCGACGGCAGTATACGGACCTCGGGAGAAGGATATATTTATCTTGTTTGAGACGTTAAATAAAGGTCTGGATCTTTACATAGGACACGATCCCCAGTGGTTGAGTTTTGTATATGTGGAGGATCTGGTGGCAGCAACACTGGCTGCGTTTTTGGAAAAGGATAAGCTGCACACAGCTTACAATATATCAGACGGCAAAAAATATGATCGTTATAAACTTGCTGATCTGTTTAAAGAATTTAGTAGAAAAAGCCCCTTGAGGGTTCATTTACCACTTGGAATCATTAAAGTTACCGCAACAATATTAGAGGCCTGCTCTTCAAAAAATGCACCGGTGCTAAATCCTGAAAAAATCAGTGAATTAACGGCTGAAAATTGGTATTGTTCGATTGAAAAGGCTCGGAAAAACTTGGGTTATGAGCCTCAATTTGATCTGAAAGAGGGGATGAATGTAACGCTTAAATGGTATAAGGCACAGAAATGGTTATAAGTAATATATCGGGTTAACCGCCGGTAATTCACCCATAATCCAGCGCTATGACAGCATTAGGATAACAGGGTTTTAAATAAGTCAGAATTTATCAAGCTTACAAAATGTTGAAGCCAGCATACATACAGTTTGTGCTCTTAATGAGTATCCTGTTCGGGTATACCAATGCATTTGCACAATCTACAACTGTGAAGGGGGTCATTACAGATGAGAAATCGGGTGAAACGCTTCCGTTTGTGAATATTATTATACCGGGAACCACCATGGGTACAACCTCGGATGTGGACGGCAAATATGCAATTTCGCTTACTGAGCCTAATTTCAATATTAGATTTACCTATGTCGGATATTTAACGGTGGATAAAACCATTCCACAAGGCACGCATCAGGTGATGAACATCAAAATGAAGGTGGATGCCTCTATGTTGAAAGAGATTACGGTAAAGGGAAAAGCGAAATACCGGAATCGTGATAATCCTGCGGTGCAGTTGATTCGTCAGGTGATTGCCAATAAGGAGAAAAACCAAATGGCCAACTACGATTTTGTGGAGTATGAGCAGTATGAGAAGATGTCGTTTGCTTTGAGCAATTTGTCAGAAAAATTTAAGGATCGGAAAATTTTTAAAAATTATCAGTTCCTTTTTAACGATCAGGACTCGGCAGCCATCGGCGGTAAAAACCTTTTGCCAGCCTATATGGAAGAGAAACTTTCTCAGATTTACTTTAGAAAGAATCCTTATACGAAAAAGCAATGGATTAAGGCGAACCGCCGTGCAGAGTTTGATAGTAAGTTCGTTGATAACGATGGTTTGAGTGCTTATTTTAACCGTCTATATGAGGATATCGATATCTATAAAAACGATGTTTCTATTGCAACCAATTTGTTGTTGAGCCCCATCGCCAACACTTCACCAACATTCTATAAATTCTTTATCCGCGATACGGTTAAAACCCAAGAGCCCTGGTTAATCGAATTAGGATTTGTACCACGTAATAAAACAGACATGCTTTTTGAAGGTAGACTGTTTATTACCTTGGATGGAAATTACGCCGTTCAAAATGCCTTCTTGACAGTTAATAAGGATATCAACCTTAACTTCATGCGTGACCTTGAAGCACGTCTGGAATTTGAAAAAAGCGAAGATGGAAGGTATCACCTGAGTAAAACTACCCTCGGAATGGAGTTTGCGCTTGGAGATAAGGGGGCTGGTTTGTATGGTCAGCGAACTGTGAATTTTAAAAACTACGAGGTTAACCGAGAGAGGGAGGATAGTTTGTATAAGGGACCCGCTCAGCAAATTGTATATGACCCGCTGGAAAGGAAGGGAGAGAATTATTGGGCAGATGTAAGGCATATACCGCTAGAAAAAGCAGAAAAGGAGATTTACCGAAATGTAGACACGTTGCAGACGATACCTTCGTTCCGTCGTACCATGGATATAGCAACGCTTTTCTTGGCTGGTTATAAATCGTTTGGTAAAGTTGAAATTGGGCCGGTGAATACATTTTACAGTTTCAACCCGGTTGAGGGCTTCCGACTACGTTTTGGAGGAAGAACAACTACTGAACTAAGCAAAAGAGTCTTTTTTGAGACCTATGCAGCCTATGGATTTAAGGATCAGAAGTGGAAATATTTCTTGAGTGGAACATATTCCCTAAACAATAAGTCGGTTTATCACTTCCCGCTGCATTACATTCGTGCGAGTTACCAGCATGATACCAAAATACCGGGACAGGACCTGCAATTTGTTCAGGAAGATAACTTCCTATTGTCTTTCAAACGTGGAGAAAACAACCGTTGGTTGTATAATACCATCTACAAACTGGAGTATGTAAGAGAATTCCAGAATCACCTGTCGTATAAACTAGGGTTTACACAATGGAGCCAGTCGCCAGCGGGTATTCTTACCTATCAGCAGGTGAAACCAGAGGGGGAATTGCTGGATATAACGCGTCTAAGAAATACGGAATTAAATGTGGAGTTGCGCTATGCGCCAGGTGAGCAATTTTACCAAGGTAAATTGTATCGTACGCCCATTATTAACAAGTTCCCGATTTTTACGTTGCGTTACAATGCTGGTCTGAAAAATGTTCTGGAAGGTCAAAACAACTATCACAATGTGTCTGCTAATATTTCAAAGCGAGTATATCTGTCACAATTGGGGTTTGTTGACTTAACCGGTGAAGGAGGCTATATCTTTGGAAAGAACATTCCGTTTCCGTTGCTAACCATACACCGAGCCAACCAGACGTATGCATATCAGTTGAATTCATACAACCTGATGAACTTCCTGGAATTTGTGAGTGATCACTACGCCAGCCTGGACGTGCAGTATTATATGAACGGATTTTTGTTTAACAAGGTACCTTTGCTGAAAAAACTGAAACTCCGTGAGGTATTTAGTTTTAAAGCGGTGATGGGTGGATTGCGAAATGAAAATAATCCGGCTTACGGTGCTTCGGTATACAAATTTCCGGTCGATGACCTCGGAAGGCCTATTAGCTACACGCTATCCAGAGAACCCTATATGGAGGGAAGTATTGGTATCGCCAACATTTTTAAACTTTTAAGGGTAGATCTCGTGAAACGTTTCAATTATTTAGATCATCCAAATGTTTCGGAGTGGGGGATACGTGCCCGGTTTAGACTCGATTTTTAAGGAGTCCGAAATCAAGTAAGAACCCTAAGATTTTAACAGCAATGAATTACGCAATAATAGCAGCAGGAGAAGGATCACGATTGGCACGGGAAGGCTTTACCCTACCCAAGCCTATGGTGAGTTTACATGGCGAAATGTTAATCGATCGGTTGATCAAAGTGTTTGTGGCTGGTGGTGCAGAAAATATCTTTATAATCATCAATGAAGAATCTGCTGAACTTGAAAAGCATTTGAGGGGACTCGATCCGTCTTTGCCTGTAAGGATTACAAAAAAATCGACGCCAAGCTCTCTTCATAGTTTTTACGAACTTCTTAAAGATTCAGGAAATATCGATGCGATTTGTCTGACCACAACCGACACGGTTTTTAAAGACGAGGAGTTCAGTGCATATATTAAAGCCTTTGAAAGAAATCAGGATATAGATGGCCTTATGGCTGTGACAACATTCATCGATGATGAAAGTCCATTGTTCGTAGAAGTGGACGGAGGAATGAACATTACGGCTTTTGCAGATAAAAACGTGAATCATACCACCTACATTTCAGGAGGCATTTATTGCTTGCGCGGAAAAGCACTTTCGGTTGTAACTGAGGCGGTGGAACAGGGCACGAACCGGATGCGTAATTTTCAGCGTCAGTTGCTTACCAGCGGCATTAAATTAAAAGCACACCCATTCTCGAAAATCGTTGACGTGGATCATGTGGTTGATATCGCTACCGCAGAACAATTTTTGTCCGAAACAAAAGAGGCTGTGGTAACAACACAACATTAAATATAAAAAGAAGGTATAACCCTTTGAAGTAAAATTTTGACACCGTTTAATCAGTTTAAAATCCATGCTCAGCTGTGATTTTAGACGTTTTATCATGAATAGCATAAATATACTTGCAGTACATAGAAACCGTAAATTTTCACCCAATCACATTGGCAATGATGATGCAATATTTTCATTAACAGCTCAGGAACTGGAAACGCTGGGAGGAAAGGTTCGCCTGGTATGTGAAGATGAATTTTTAGCGATGGAAGAGGTTAGTGAAAAACTAATTTTTACCATGGCACGTCAAAAGGAAGTAGTTAAGAAATTGCAACAGTTGGAGTCCGCTGGTACTGTGGTTGTGAATTCGGGTTTCGGTATTGAGAATTGTTTCAGAACGAACATGACCAATGGCCTTATGGACAACGGAATTCCATATCCAAAAAGCTATGTGGTACCTACTACTTATACGGGAGATGAGGTTTTTGAAAATTTACCCGGCAAAGGTTTCTGGATTAAGAGAGGAGATTTTCACGCCATCCATAAGGAAGATGTAACCTTTACCTATACAATGAAAGAAGCGAAGGAAATTCTTCGCGAATATGCGTTGAGAGAAATCCCGGATGCGGTTATTTCTGAACATTTGGTGGGCGATTTGGTGAAGTTTTATGGGGTATATGGCACTGACTTTTTCTTTTGGTTTTACCCTTACGACAACAATCATCACAAGTATTCGGAGTACGAAAGCATTAATGGCAAATCTTTGTATTTTAAATTTGATGAAAATCAATTGCAAAATATTGCCGGAGAGTCAGCCCGTGTTTTAGGTATTGATATTTACGGAGGAGATGCGATAGTAGGGGCAGATGGGCGTTTTCATATTATCGACCTTAACGACTGGCCAAGTTTTGCCCCTTGCAGGGATGAAGCAGCGGTTCATATCGCAAAAAGAATTTTTCAAAAGTTTTCAAACTAATCCGAATGGATAATTTTATAAAAGACGATACTTACGAACCGCAACCAAAGCAAGATGTATCGGCATTCGAAAGTTCATTAAAATCGAATGATACAGAGGAGAAAATTGATATTTGGTTCTATCGTCCGATAGGCTACCAAATTGCTCTGTTTTGTGCGAAAATCGGGATGACACCCAATACGGTTACCATTATTAGTATCTTTTTTGGGGTTGCAGCAGGGATTCTCTTTTACAGTCAGAATCTCTGGGTTAATGTGATCGGAATGCTTTCTCTGGTGTTTGCTAACTCGCTGGATAGCGCGGATGGTCAATTGGCCCGATTAACGAATAATAAAAGTCGTTTGGGGAGGATTTTGGATGGTGCAGCCGGTGATTTTTGGTTTATATCCATTCACATTGCCATTTGTTTGCGCAGTATGAATGAAGGTTGGACAGCACTAATATGGATTCCGGGGGTTGTCGCCGGGGCTTCTCACGTGGTGCAATCGGCGATGGCCGACTATTACCGTAACGTACATTTATTTTTCATAAAGGGAACATCGGGCAGTGAATTGGATAACAGCCGGGATTTACAACGTGAGTATGACCAACTAACCTGGAAAAATGATTTTGGTATGAAGCTCGTGGCCCGCACGTACCTCAACTATACCAAACAACAGGAATTCTTTTCTCCAAAATTGCAGAAACTACTTGCGCTGGTACGTGAGAAATTCAAAAATGGTCTGCCTCAAAATCTGATCACAGATTTTAGAGCGCAGAACAAACCTTTGATGAAGTATACAAATATCATCCAATTTAATACCCGTGTTATATTCTTGTTCCTGTGGTTGTTTATCGATCAGGCATGGATTTATTTCTTCTTTGATATTTTCATTCTGAATCCAATTCTGATTTACATGGTTGCTAATCAGGAGAAGGTGAGTGGATATTTCTATAAAAAGATTGCGGCTGGCGAGTATGGGGTCAAAAATATATAAGGCAGTTTTTCTCTTAATCGGGATCCTTACCCTAGGCTATATGATATATGGCATTGGGCTAGAATCCATTTGGGAGAATATACAAAAAACCGGTATTTGGTTCATCCCCGTTATAGGAAGTTGGCTCATTATATATATTCTTAATGCATTTGCTTTTAAAGCCATTATTCAGGAGCCCCAATTACCTCAGAGCAATTTGCCATTTTGGTCGGTTTTAAGACTCACCATTACGGGTTACGCCATTAATTATATTACTCCATTTGTTGGGTTGGGTGGTGAGCCATATCGTATCATGGAACTTAAACCGAAGTTGGGTATTAATAAGGCCACGTCGTCGGTATTGTTATATAGTTTAATGCACATGTTTTCGCATGTGTTGTTTTGGCTGGCTTCCATTGTGTTGATCGTGGCTTTTGTACCGGTGAATACGATGATGCTGGTGGGGTGTGGCTTTATGCTCGTCACAAGCTTGTTGTTGGGATATTGGTTTATCAAGGCTTACAAGCAAGGTTTTATAATGAGCACCATACGCTTGGCCGAGAAACTGCCATTTATTGGTAAAAAGGCAAGAGGTTTCGCCGCGGAAAAAGGGGACTCGC
>CALGRQ010000043.1 GCA_937880795.1 uncultured Dyadobacter sp.
ATGGTTTAACGCTTTATGGTTGCCATAAAGAATTAAATATCAGAGTATATTGAGTCTATAATTTTTACATATATCATTCATTTTCAAATACTTATATTTCAACAATTAAAACTATTGCAACCAATCTCACCGAAAATACATCCAACTTTCAGTAACAGGATTTTTTATACTCAAACAAATGTCGTTAAACCTGACTCAAAAAAGATAGTCCAAACACCGATTTTAATTTAAGACAAACAATTAATACCAACAGCGATGAACACCATACATAAACTTCGGATTTTGGGCTTGGCACTTTTGCTTATGGCCGGTCTGTCGAGTCAGCAACAAGTGCAGGCTCAACCCGGTGTTTCCATATCTTTCCAGACCTTTTATAACGAATTGTCGCCATACGGACGTTGGAGTAACTCTCCTCAATATGGTTCTGTTTGGATGCCTTATGTAGATCGTGGATTTCAACCTTATTCTACGAATGGCTTTTGGGAAGTAACCGAATATGGCAATACCTGGGTGTCGGACTACGATTGGGGTTGGGCCCCTTTCCACTACGGTCGCTGGTCGTATGACGACTACAATGGCTGGTTCTGGATTCCTGGTTACGAATGGGGACCTGCCTGGGTAAACTGGCGTTCGGGTGGCGATTATTACGGTTGGGCTCCGCTGGGTCCTGGCATGAACGTGAATATCTCCATCAATATTCCATCTTTCTGGTGGGTGTTTGTTCCGCAACGATACATTGCTACTCGTAACTGGTATAATTACAGTGCGCCACGTAACCGTGTGACACATATATACAACCAGACAACGATCATTAATAATTATTATAATAACGATAATCGTACCTATGCCTATGGGCCGAGAAGAGATGAAATGGAACGTGTGACAAGAAGCACGATTCCGGTCAGACAAATCGACAATAGCAGCAGAGGCCGTGTAATTACGGATCGCGCTCGCTACGATGGCTACGATGCCCCCAATCGCAATGGTTCAGTATATCGTGAAAATGGAAGATCATCGGAAGGCAATAGCCGTATCAGCAATGAAGGTTACCAGGATAATAATAGCCGAAGAAATTCGGAAAGATATCAGTCCAATGAGCGTTCCTCATCAGGGAGAAATCAACGAAACGAAGGATCCAGTGCGGAAACAGGTAGCAGAGTATACGAAAGACCATCTAGAGGAGCCACTTCTAATGGCGACGTCAACACGAACAGAACATACGAACGGGGCAATAATGATGCGTATAGATCAGTACCGTCTTCGGGCGCAGAACAACGTACACGCGAATACCGTACCCCATCACAAAACAGTGACCGCGGTAGCCGCTCAGAACGTCAGCCGTCTGTAAATATGCCAAGTGGAAGAAGTGAAAGTCCGGCGGTTCGTAGCATGCCGTCCGAAAGAAATTCTGCGCCAAGAGTAGAGCGATCAGCTCCTTCCAACAGCGGCGAACGTTCCGAAAGAAGTAGCAGATCACCACGTTAATCTATTTTTAATAATTCCAAAAACCCCGTCAGAAATCATCCTGATGGGGTTTTTGTCTAAAAAGCCACTGTCTAAAAGGTATTTTTGCCCTACCTTTGACTCTATATATTGACATTCGCTTATATTTTGTAATAACTTATGTCTTTAAACGTACCGCTTCAATGGAAATACAATTCGACATCGAGTTTAAGGAAAGTGCTCCTAAATACATGCAGATCATTAAGTCACTACTGATGGCAGTGAGTAAGGGAAAACTTAAACGCGGCGATAAGATTCCATCCATTAATAAGTTAAGTGAGGAATATTTACTATCCCGGGATACCGTAGAAAAAGCCTATAAGCATCGCATTAAAGACGGTGTGCTTGTGTCCGTCCGTGGCAAAGGATACTTTATAAACCGGGTAGACATAGAAAACACGACTCGCATACTACTCATATTCAACAAGATAAGCAATTACAAAAAGCATATATACAACGCTTTTGTTGAAAATATGGGAAGAAATGTAAATGTAGATTTACATATTCACCATTCTAATATCAACATCTTTAAGAATCTCATCAAAAACAGCCTGGGCGAGTATGACTACTACGTTATCATGCCCCATTTTTACGAAAAGGCCGATGAGGCCAATGAAGTACTAAAACTGATACCCGCAGAAAAATTAATATTGCTGGATAAGGATATGGAACTCGGCGGTCAAAAACACTCAGCGGTGTACCAAAATTTTGAAAAGGATATTGTAGCGGCCCTTAATGATGCGCTTGATCTTCTAAGCCATTATACCAAGATCATTCTCATATTTCCTACCATGATTCTGTACCCTAAGGAAATCATCAAAGGATTCCGGATTTTCTGCATCCAGCATCAATTGGAGCACGAAATTCTTTATGACTTTCCAGAAAATAACCAGGTTGTTGAAAAAGCTGCTTACGTGGTAATTGAGGAGAATGATCTGGTTAACCTCATCAAAGAGTGTCGTCAGCAACGTTTGGTAATTGGTAAGGATGTTGGCATTATTTCGTATAACGAAACACCTTTGAAAGAAATCCTATTAGACGGGATTACGACCATTTCAACGGATCACGAACTCATGGGAAAAACCGCTGCCCAATTGATCAACGAGGGCAGACAAGCTCTTGTGAAAAATCCGTTTACACTTATTCGAAGGAAGTCTTTATAAAGAATGATGTCAATTGGTTTGATATCGTCATCATTCCTGACGAATACATTCCAACTGACATCTCTATATAGGGTTTTGTGAAGAAGCCCAAGCCATTGCTTACAGCCCCGTAGCTACCGTTACTTTTCCTCTCTCGTTCATCAATTCAGAACGTACTTTAAGATTTCTGAACAAACCAACCGGATCAAGAGCTCCACCGCTTAAACGCATCGACTCACGTACCAATGGACGAACATCTGTCCGGAAAGCATTTTGCAATATTTGCTGTGCCAGTACCACATCATTCTGCTGACGAGCCTGTTCCAGTTTAGCACGATCCACCAGTAACGCTTGTGCATACGCGATCAAAATCGCTTCTACCGATTGCAATAAATCTTCCAAAGGATCTTTCACGTTATGGCTTGCGTCTATCATCCAAGCATATGCGTCACTTGCATTACCGGTACGTTTCATTCCTTCTACAAGCTCCACAAAAATCAGGAATAACATATAGGGGCGAATGCTACCTACGGTAAGGTCATCGTCTCCATATTTTGAATCATTGAAATGGAAACCTGCAAGGCGGCCTTCCATCATCAGCGTGGCCACAATTTGTTCAATATTGGCATTCGGCAAGTGGTGACCAAGATCTACCAATACATCCGCTTTCTTGCCTAACTTTTGGCAGAATAGTAAGGAGCTACCCCAATCCTGAATCACGGTCGAATAGAAATTAGGCTCGTAGGCTTTGTATTCCACAAAAACCTTCCAATCGTCGGGTAGTGCAGCGTATATCTCCTGTAATGATTCCAGTGTATTTTGGAAGGATCTTACAAAATTTGATTGCCCAGGAAAGCACGAACCATCCGAAAGCCAGATAGACAATGCTTTCGAACCAAGATCCTTGCCGTATTTAATCACTTCAATATTATGCTCTACGGCCTGCTTTCGCACAGCTTTATCTACATGCGACAGGGAACCAAACTTATACGAATGCTCCTGATCTTTTTGATCCTGAAAAGTATTGGAATTTACCGCATCAAACTTCAAATCCAGTGATGTTGCCCGGCTAATAACCGCTTCTGCCTGGCTTGGAATATCCCATGGAATATGTAGCGAAATAGAACCACTTGAACGGTTTAATGTATGCAACAAACCTACATCATCAATTTTCTCCTCCAATGAACGAGGCTCTCCCCCACCAGAAAACCGACCGAAACGTGTTCCTCCGGTTCCCAAAGCCCAGCTTGGTATGGCCACCTGAAAAGCCTCTAGTTGCTTGATGATATCATTGGCATTAATTCCCTGCTCTCCCAGTTGTTCCTTTAAAAAAACAAATTGATTATTATGTCTTGAAAACTGGGTTTCATTAAACTGGTCAATCTGATATTTTTCGATTCTCATGATATGTTGCTTTAAGCGATTACCTATTGAAAAATTACCCTTGTAAAAGCGGATAAAGGCTAAAATTATACCCTATAAAGAATGAAAAGTTCAAAGGCCTAGACCTTTGAACTTTTCAAATCAAAAATCACATAAATACTAGCGTACGAAAGCAGCTGGTACACCGCCATCTACGTTGATTACGTTACCTGTGCTTTTGCTCAAAAGACCACCTACCAAAACAAATACACCATTGGCGATATCTTCGGTATGGATTTCTGCGCCCAGAACGGTACGTTTCGCGTAGTATGCTGGCAATTCTTCAACTTTAATGCCATATGCCTTAGCGCGGCCAGCAGCCCAACCGCTTTCCCAGATTTTACTTCCAGAAATAACCGCATCAGGGTTAACCACATTCACACGGATTTTGTCTGGACCTAATTCGGCTGCCAAAAGGCGCGTCATGTGTTGCTGAGCAGCTTTTGCAGTTCCATATGCCACGTTGTTTGGTCCTGAAACCAATCCGTTCTTACTAGCGATATTAACGATATCGCCACCCAGGCCTTGCTGACGCATAATTGCAACAGCCTCCTGAGAAACAAGGAACTGACCTTTTACCAAAACATCTTGTAAAATATCCCAGTCCTTGATGGTAGTTTCAGCTAAGGGTTTAGAAATAGAAAGTCCTGCACAGTTCACTACGATATCTATACCACCAAATTTAAGTTTAGTTGTATGTAGCGCTGCTTTTATTTGATCAACCTCCAATACGTTTGCATTGGCTGTTGCTGAAAAATCTTTTCCGAATTTAGCATCGAACTCAGCCTTGGTTTCAGCAAGTGCTTTGTCATCGATGTCAGAAATTACAACACAAGCACCTTCTTGCAAGAACTTCTGTGCAATAGCCTTTCCAATACCACCTGATCCACCTGTAACGATTGCTACTTTGCGGGAAAGTGATTTTTCTTTTGGCATACGTTGCAACTTCGCTTCTTCCAATAACCAGTATTCAATATCAAATGCTTCCTGCTCTGGTAACGAAACGTATGAAGAAATAGCCTCAGCACCCTTCATTACATTAATTGCATTGGTATAGAATTCTGCTGCAACACGAGCAGTTTGCTTATCTTTTGCAAACGAGAACATACCTACACCTGGAAGCAGAATAATTACCGGGTTAGAGTCACGTACAGCCGGGCTGTTGTCATGCTTGCAACGGTCGTAGTATGCTTGGTAGTCTAAACGATACGCTTCAAATTGAGGACGAATTTTATCCAAAACTTCCTGAGCGGTTGTATCCAATAGTTCTAATGGCAAATCCAATACCAACGGACGGATCTTCGTACGTAGGAAATGGTCTGGGCAGCTTGTTCCAAGAGGAGCTAATTTGTCCAAGTCATTGCTTCCAATGAATTCCAATACGCGCTCGTCATCGGTAAAGTGTCCAATCATCGCTTGTTGATCAGAAGCCAATCCTCTCAAATAAGGAGCTAGTTTACCAGCAACTTCCTGACGTACTTCTGCCGACTGATTTGCAACACGTTGTCCACCGAATACCGGACGTGTTTTACCATAGTTTGCAGCCAAATACTCAGATGCTTTCTCAATGGTATTTAATGTATTGATATAAGATTCGTAGGCCGTGTCGCCCCAAGTAAACAAACCGTGTCCACCCAAAACGATACCACGAATTCCTGGATTAGCTGCCAAAGTTTGTTCCAGTTTCAAACCTAAGTCGAAACCAGGACGTTGCCAAGGTACCCACGCAAGTTCACCACCGAACAACTCTTTTGTAATAGCCTCACCATCTTTAGAAGCGGCAATGGCAATAAGTGCATCTGGATGCAAGTGGTCAATGTGTTTGAAAGGCAACAAACCATGCAAAGGCGTATCAATAGATGGAGCCTTAGATTTAAGATCGTAGATGCAGTGATTGAACAGTTCAACCATTTCATCTTCAAACTCAAGACCACGGTAGATATTTTTCAAGTTGTGTAGACGGTCTTGGTAAAGACCTGCAAGACCGCTTCTTGTTAGCGTTCCAATATCTCCACCTGAACCTTTAATCCACATTACTTCAACAGGATTGCCTGTCAAAGGATCTTTTTCAACGGTTTTGCAACTTGTGTTACCACCTGCATAGTTGGTAAGACGTAAATCTGCTCCAAGAAGGTTAGAACGATAAAGAAGAAGTGCTACTTGATCGTCTCCCAAAGAAGCAGCTTTTTCTTCGTCCCATAAATAACTTACATACTTGTACTCACTTGCTTTTGAACTGCTCATATTATGTTTTTAATTTCAGGTTTAAGTATCAGATTGAAATCCAAAAAGAAATTATTTGAGTAAATACTACTCTTAAATCACGATACAAGATTAGGAAACTTACAAGGGGGTACCGTCCTGTGGTATCCTGCACGTAGTAATAATTTAAGAAAATATAATAGTTAAGAAAGTTATTTAATACAAAATGGCCGGTACTTGTGCAGAACCGGCCATTCTTAAAAACTATTTTGAAACATTTATTTTTGAACGACGAATTTTCTCGATTCAGTTCCCATCGAAAGGGTATACACACCATTGGATAATTTTTCGGTAATGAGCGGCTTATTGGGTCCTACCACTTGTCTAATTACCAACGTTCCGTTGGCATTTCTCACAAAGACCTCCTGTTCCTTTTCCATGTTTTTCACAGACAGCCAGTCAGCCGAAGGGTTAGGAAAAACAGCAAGTGCTTTCTGACTGTTTTTAACCGAAATAATGGTTGACAGTTCCGATTTTCCGTCAAAATCAATTTGTTTTAAACGGTAATAGGTTATGCCATATGGTTGAGGATCCGTAAAGCTATATTCCTTTATACCTTGAGAATTTCCACCACCATCAACAAAACCCATTTTCTCGAATATTTTTCCATCTACTCCACGTTCCACTTCAAAACCGGCGTTATTGGTTTCAGAAACTGTTTTCCAACGAAGTACATTTCCATCAACTCCGCTTTTACCGTCAAAAGAAAGTAAGGTAACGGGCATGGAGTTAACGGTATAACTCGTAGTCTTCAAACGCAGCTGTGGCGCAATACTATTGGTTACCTCCGCATGGTAAGTCCCCAAATCATTGGAATAGAAAGAATTATCCCCAACTTTCGTTTCGATGAGTCGATTATTTTTATACCAGTAATAGGTATTGTTAGCCATTGTTCCACCCGCATTTACCCAGTGCTGTCCAGGTCCTCCATTCGAAAGGACTAACGGTATCGCACTTTCTAATTCTATTAAATTTTGATTTCCATAGCTAGCCAGCCGACTAATATTGGATTCCATCCCGTTAAATGTAAATGAATTACCGCCCAAATAAACCTGGGCATCTGCTGGTAAACCCGAAAAATCTGGTATAGTACCGTTTAAACCACCATATTCAGAATCTCTGAACCGCGGATTATAATGGAGATCTAATAACTTTAACTTGGGTAACCTTCCATATCCACTTGGAATTGGGCCGCTCAGACGATTAGTTCCTAAATACAACGTCTCGATGTTCTGTAAGTTCCCAAAAGACTCTGGTAAATTACCGTATAAATCTTGACCTGATATGTTCAAATATTTAAGCGCCGTCAGGTTCCCTAAACTTGAAGGCAAAGTACCTGTCAATGTACCAAACACAGTAAAACCATAATCTTGCGACATAAATGATATATCCAAATAGGTAAGATTTACCAAATTTCCTAAACTACCAGGTATCGTCCCAGTGAAAAGATTTACTCCCAAATCTAATTGCTCTAAGTTGGTTAATTGCCCAATTTCAGTGGGTATAACTCCACCTATTAAACCGGTTATGGTAAAACTATTATCAATAAATCCGGAGCCATTCAAATTTAAAACCTTTAATGCGGATAAATTACCTATCTCAGGAGGTAATGTACCTGTGAGTTGGTTACAATCGAGTTTTAGTTCAGTCACCCGGCTTCCACTACAGGTTACCCCATACCAGCCACAAGGGTTGTCACCCACTGTCCCCGGCACTATCCAATTATCCTTATTAATCCAGTTGGCACCATTGGTCGAGTTATATAGGGCCACCAACGCCTGCCGATCGCTTTCCAAATTTTGCCCAAGCACCGTGCTGGCCAAAGTCAAGAAACAAAGTAGAGTAGACCATTTTACATTCATAAAATTCAGAATTAGGGTTGAAATTAGATTTAGTTGTGTGTATGAATCATCATTTATTCGCAAAAAAAAATGACTTCAAAAAAATGAAGCCATTTTACTAACAAAGTTGTAATAAATATTGAATTATTCGATTAAAAATCAAACTATTAATCCATACAAGATACTTGCGGTTTACTTCCAGACCAAGCCCATATTCTGAAACATAAAAGCGTATATATCGGCCTGCGTTTCCAGCGCCTTTTTAGTATTACTGGCTCCATGTCCCGAGTTTGTGTCTATACGAATCAAAAGAGGATTGTCTGATGATGCGCCAGCCTTTGCCTGAAGTTCGGCTGCATATTTAAACGAATGGGCTGGCACTACACGGTCGTCGTGATCCGCAGTAGTGACCAAAGTTGCAGGATACTTCCCTCCTTCTTTTATATTGTGCAATGGAGAATAGCCATACAACATTTTAAACTCCTCCGCATTATCACTACTTCCATAATCGGCAATCCAGTTCCAACCAATGGTAAACTTATGGAACCGAAGCATATCCATCACACCCACTGCTGGGAAAGCCACTTTAAACAGTTCAGGTCTCTGATTCATCACAGCTCCCACGAGCAATCCACCATTCGATCCACCTTGTATAGCCAATCTTGCCGGCGATGTGTACTTTTCTTTAATCAAGAATTCGGCAGCTGCAATGAAGTCGTCAAATACATTTTGCTTCTTCAATTTCATACCCTGCTCGTGCCATTTCTCTCCATATTCACTTCCGCCACGTAAATTAGCTTGCACATATACTCCCCCCTGATCCAAAAATGGTATACGGGTAGGACTAAACGAAGGTGTTAAACTGATGTTGAAACCTCCATAACCATACAAGATTGTAGGATTTTGACCATTCAACTTCAAACCTTTTTTATAGATAACGAATGCAGGCACTTTGGTACCATCCTTACTGGTATAAAACACTTGCTTGGTTTCATAGTCATCCGGCTTAAACGTAACCTCAGGAGCCCGAAACACTGTACTCTTTTGTGAACGAATATCGTATTTAAAAATAGTGGGCGGATAATTGAAGGATGTATAGGTATAAAAAACAAAGTCATCTTTTTGCTCCCCACCAAAGCCCGATGCCGTACCCAAGCCAGGCAACTTCACTTCGTTTTCTAGCTTTCCTTTTAAATCATATACATATACTCTTGTAGAAACATCCTTGGAGTAGGATACAAACAACTTTCCACCAGCAGTTCTGGCGCCTTGCAAGGGTTCAGGTTTTTCAGCCAAAACAGTCTCCCACTTTTTGGTGAGTTCATTAAAGAACACCACTTTGCTGTTCGGGGCATTTTCATTGGTTTCGATCAGAAAACCTTTGTCCGTATTTTCAATTAATCCATAACTAAAATCGGTTATTTCTTCTTTTATGGGGACAAACTTGGATTCACCTCTTTTTAAAACCCATAAACCATTTCCATCCTTCCCTTTTCCCCGATCGCTCACATACAATGCTGCGTATTGTTCATCTTCTGTTGTACTTACGGTATGAAATCTTTGCGGATTTGCAGGATCTTCATACACCAGTTTATCCTCCTTCTGACTGGTACCAATTTTGTGAAAATACACTTGGTGGTTTTCGTTCTTCGCAGCCAGTGCACTTCCATCCGGTTTCGGGTAACTACTATAATAAAATCCGTCACCCTGCCAAGCAGCTCCCGATACTTTTACCCATTCGACCTTGTCTGACAACATTTTTAGTGTGGCCATATCCATCACCTGATACTCCTGCCAGTCGGAGCCTCCTTTAGAAAACCCGCAAACGGCATGAGCCCCTGTTTTGGAAAGCTCAAAAACTGTTAACCGCGTAGTACCATCCGCAGACAGCTTATTCGGATCAAGAACCACTTCAACATCGCCCGTTAAACCTTTTTGCCGATATAGAACAGCTTGGTTCTGCAATCCATCATTCTTATAGAAATAATAGTAATCTCCTTTTTTCTGGGGTGCCGAATACTTAGGATAGTTATAGGCCTTTTCCAGATCCTGGAAAATCTTATCCTTGAAGGTGATCGAATTTAAATATTTAAATGTAACACCATTTTGCTCCTTAACCCATGCTTCTGTTTCCTTTGATCGGTCATCTTCCAGCCAGTGGTACGGGTCCTCAACTTTCACACCGTGATACACATCCGTGTGCTCAATTTTTTTGGTTACCGGATAGGTTATTTTCTGTGCAGTGGTTTCGGTCAGCACCGAAGCAGCCATCAAAGAGGTCATTGCAATGTATTTATAATTCATAAAATCGTTGTGGATGAAGTGTTCTAAATTTTGTGAGCAGACTTACATCCTGCCCTACTTTCGTTTATAATAATTAAGTGTTACCCGTTCGGTATTACCCTTTTCGCTGAGTGTATAAAATCCCGCAGCATTTCGGTCAAAACAAATCGCCTCACCTTGCGGCTCTAACATGACCATTGGATTACTCACAGCACTTCGCAACAAGGTTTGACCAACGCTGTCACCATCTTTTCTCGTCCAATAATATACCCCAACATAGGTACGAATAATAATCTCTTTACCATCCAAAGCTATATCGCCCCCGGTGGCTGTACTGAGCCCTGGAACAATACCAACTTTTTCAGCCACCATCGTTTCTACTGTCGATTGTGGATAAGGTAGTCTATAAATCCCTGTATTTTTTTCTTTCGAAAGAATAAAAATGTCGCGTGTTATAGGATCCAGAAGCAGGGTTTCAGCGTCGCGCGGACCATCCGGATACCTAAACGCGATCTTCTCCAATTGAGAGCCGTCAAAAGCACCATTGACGTTACTAATTTCCGGTATTCGGTAAATTGTACTTACCTCCGCAACAGGCGCATTGTTATTACCAATATCACCGATTAGAACGTAATTCACTCCATCGCGCGGACCTGGGCCAATGGCTATATCCTCCCAATCTCTATTCACGCTTCCCGGGACATTATATTCTTTAATAGAAGTGCCGTCGGCGCTAATGAGATATAATGAGGCCGGCTGACCCGAATCCTGTAGTGTCCACATGGTCCCGTTCATATTAGCTCCCGGCACAATGCCAGATGCTTCATCAATAACGCCTGGTTGTATATTGATTTGATGAGGCGCACTTTCAAAACTACCTGATCGTCCACTACCCGGTTCCGGATCGGTACCACAGGAGATTATAAAACAAGCTGCGATGAACAAAAACTTAATACAATGGCGCAGATTACCTGTTTTATTTCGATTCATAAAAACGTATCATGTTAGATTTAGTAAAAATACGTGCTTTTGCGCCATTTATTATCAGACAGATTCAATTTCTCAGGATTAAAGTCATTATATGTTACGTACCCATACTTGCGGAGAGTTAAGTTTAGATCATGTAAATCAAGAGGTTATATTGTGTGGATGGGTTCAGCGCATCCGTGACAAGGGCGGAATGATATGGTTGGATTTACGCGACCGCTATGGCATTACCCAACTTCTTTTTGAAGAAGGAAAAACACCTGCAAATGTATTGGAAATTGCTCGTTCGCTCGGCCGTGAATTTGTGATCTCGGCAAAAGGAGAGGTTATTGAACGACTTTCTAAAAATGACAAAATAGCAACAGGAAGCATTGAGATTAGCGTTTCCGAACTTTCAATCCTAAATGCGGCCAAATTACCGCCATTTTTAATTGAGGATGAAACGGATGGAGGTGACGATATTCGTATGAAATACCGCTACCTGGATTTGCGCCGTAATAATGTTCGTAAGAGTTTACAATTACGCCATCAAGTGGCACGTCATACCAGAGCTTATCTGGACGATCTTAATTTTATAGAAGTTGAAACGCCGGTTTTGATAAAATCTACCCCTGAGGGTGCAAGAGACTTTGTTGTTCCTAGCCGTATGAACCCGGGCGAGTTTTACGCTTTACCACAATCACCTCAAACATTTAAACAATTGTTGATGGTGGCTGGCTTTGACAGATACTATCAGATCGTAAAATGTTTCCGGGATGAAGACTTACGTGCGGACCGTCAACCCGAATTTACACAAATAGACTGCGAAATGTCGTTTGTGACACAGGAAGATATTCTGAACACTTTTGAAGGATTAATTCGTCATCTTTTCACAAAAGTTAAAGGTATTGATCTTCCCGAAGTTCCACGCATGACCTATGCAGACGCTATGCGCCTGTATGGTTCAGACAAACCGGATATTCGTTTCGACATGCAGTTCACCGAGCTAAAAGGTGAAGGTCTTGATCTTACTTCCGGTAAAAGCTTTGGTGTATTCGATGATGCGGAATTAGTAGTAGGCGTTTGTGCACCAGGCTGTGCTTCATATACCCGGAAACAAATGGACGAACTAACCGACTGGGTGAAACGTCCGCAAATTGGCGCCAAGGGCTTGATATATGTACGCTACAATACCGATGGCACCATCAAGTCATCTGTTGATAAATTTTATAGTGAAGAAGATTTAAAGAAATGGGTTGAAGCATTTGATGCTAAACCAGGTGATTTAATGTTAATTCTTTCAGGCACGGCAGACAAAGCAAGAAAGCAATTAAACGAAGTTCGTCTGGAAATGGGAACTCGCTTAGGTTTACGAAACCCCGATGATTATCGTGTGTTATGGGTTTTGGATTTCCCGCTACTTGAATATGGAGAAGAAGAAAATCGTTGGTTTGCCATGCACCACCCTTTTACAAGTCCGAAACCGGAAGATATCGCTTTGCTTGATACTGACTTAGGAAAAGTTAGAGCCAACGCATACGATATGGTTATTAAC
>CALGRQ010000044.1 GCA_937880795.1 uncultured Dyadobacter sp.
TATTTTACAAGGATGCCAACGTATTGCTCACATTGCCGGCCCCAAAACTGTATCCATCACGCGAAACCGGCTCGAAGGCTATAAAGATGCACTCCATAGGCACGGGATCGAATTTCAGGAGGAGTGGGTGTTACACAGCCCGATTACCCAGGAAGGGGGAACAGAAAGAACCTATCAGCTGATGGCGTTACGAAACCGCCCAGATGCCATATTTGGAGCAAGTGATCGTATCACGATGGGCGTACACTGGGCTTTCCGATCTTGGGCTTTACGCCAACTGGGCTATAAAATGCCCGACGATGTAGCCGTTATCGGCTTCTGCGATCTGGGCATGTCTTCCTTGATGAGCCCACCGATTAGCTCTATTACGCAACCTTCCTTCCAAATGGGACAACAAGCTACTTCACTTCTTCTGGATCTGATTGAAAGCAAAAATACCCCAGCCTCCTATGAGACCAGGGTATTACCTTCAAATCTTGTTATTCAGAAATCGTCGTTGAAAGCGCCTTTGCTGTAAGTTTTAGTTCACAGTAAACTCCTCTTTGCTGTGAACCAGAAACTTTACACTTAAAAATTATCCAGTTATCGATTTCAATTTTCTATCGAATTCAGATAGAATTTTTTCTTTCATAGCCACTTTACGCTTCTGGATGTTGATACGTCCCATGGCTTGTTTATCAATTTCAGGATCACCGGTTGCGGTTCTATCAAACTCAATAATGGCAAACTCCAAGTCGCTTTTCTCTCTTTTTGCAAGCCATTCCAGTTCTCTATATTTTGTTCTCAGCTGTTCCTCCTCGCTTTTCAGCTCAAAAGCGGGATATTTTCTACTGATAACGCGCGCCAGGTAACTCAATTCGAATATCTTGTCGCAAACCATTCTGAAACGCTCAGAAAGTTCTTTATCTGCCAGTTTGAACGGAATTTTAATTTCCTTCCATTTGCTCAACAATACTTTAGCCTCTTGCGATGCCTCAATAATATCTGGCTGACGAAGCAATTGCTCGGCCGTTTGTAACAATTTTTGTTGTTCCAAGATACGTGGGTCTACACGTACTTTGGGTTCAATCCCTTTGGCAAGATTATATTTATCATAGAACAACTTCAAGAAGTGTCTATATGCCTTATTTACTTTGAAGAAACGCTTTGGTGGAACCTCACCTACATTGTTCCAAGCATTACGTACATCTCTGGCTTTTGAATAGGCATCATCCAAGTCGCGAGAATAACTCAACGTTTTGGTAATTTTAATCAGGCGTTCGTACTCATCAATACGTTCCTGATTAATTCTATTCTGTTCGTCGAAATAGTCGCGGCGTTTCTGGAAGAAATTGTCCAGAATATCCTGGAATTTGATTTCTACCTCTTCCTGATACTCTTTTTCTACCGGGCCCGTTCTAATCCATTTAGCCTTAATTTCCTGAATTTGATCTGTTGCTGCTGCATAGTCTTCAATGGCAGCTGCTTCTGTCACATCTTCAATGAGCGCGCGCTTAATTTCAAGATTTTTAAGTTGATTCACTTCGATCAACCCACGCAGATACTCTTCTTTTTCTTCCAGCCTTGTCAATAGCGGAACGAAATCGCCCAAAGCATCGAAAGTTTTAAGTTTTCGCTGTAATTGAATCAATTTCGTCAGATAGGAACCTTTGTTTAGTGCTTCGTCAATTTCGCTTTCTAGCTGCTCAACTTTGTTGAGTACGATCACAAACCGATTTTTAAAATAATCAATGGCCTCCTGCTCTGTCCTTTTTACTTCTCCAATTTGCCGGTCCGGGTGTTCTAAATACCCTTTTAAAAATACTTTGCTGTCTTTGACATAGCCGTATTCATCATTCAATGTGGCATTTTCCATTCTTTCAATTTTTTTTATCTGCTAAGTGTAGGGATATAACGATATTTGTTACGCACAAATTAAACAAAAAATGAGTAACGAAACCATTATTTTCTCAATGTCGGGGGTTAACAAAATCATACCGCCAAACCGACATATTATTAAAAATATTTATTTATCCTTTTTTTATGGTGCTAAAATCGGGGTTTTAGGTCTTAACGGATCAGGTAAATCAACGTTGTTACGTGTCATTGCAGGAATAGATAAAGATATACAAGGCGAAGTGGTATTCTCTCCAGGATACTCCGTCGGTATGTTAGAACAAGAGCCCATTCTTGACCCTACCAAAACAGTGAGAGAGGTTGTGGAAGAAGGTGTTCAGGAAATTGTCGACTTGCTTAAAGAATTCGATGAAATTAACGAGGCCTTTGGTGCAGAAGACGCCGATTTCGACAAACTACTTGAACGCCAGGGAGAAGTACAGGAAAAACTAGATACCCTGGACGCCTGGAATCTGGACAACCGTCTGGAAATTGCCATGGATGCGCTACGCTGTCCTCCTTCGGACACAGCCATTGCAACCTTGTCGGGTGGTGAAAAACGCCGTGTGGCACTGTGCCGTCTATTACTTCGCCAGCCAGATGTATTACTTCTCGATGAGCCTACCAACCACCTTGATGCGGAGTCTGTATTGTGGCTTGAGGAACATTTGAGACAGTATAAAGGAACCGTTATAGCAGTTACCCACGATCGTTATTTCCTTGATAATGTGGCTGGTTGGATTCTGGAACTAGACCGTGGAGAGGGTATTCCGTGGAAAGGAAACTACTCTTCTTGGTTGGAACAAAAGCAGGAACGCCTGAAAAAAGAAGAGAAAACAGAATCGAAGCGTCAGAAAACCTTGCAGCGTGAGTTGGAATGGGTTCGTATGGGCGCAAAAGGACGCCAGGCTAAGTCCAAAGCACGTTTGGGAGCTTACGAAAAATTATTGGGAGAAGAAGGAAGAGAGAAAGAAGAGAAATTGGAGATCTTCATTCCGGCCGGTCCACGCCTTGGGAACAAGGTTATCGAAGCCCACAACGTATCCATGGGCTTTGGCGACAGATTACTTTACGAAAATTTGAACTTCGCTTTACCACCCAATGGTATAGTGGGGATAATTGGGCCAAATGGTGCGGGGAAAACCACACTTTTCAAACTAATTACCGGACAAATCAAACCGCTGAGTGGTCATTTTGAAGTAGGGGAAACGGTGCAATGGGCCTATGTAGATCAGGAACACGACAATCTGGATCCTGCCAAAACGGTGTATCAAAGTGTAGCGGATGGCAACGAATGGATTATGCTGGGTGGAAAGCAAGCCAATGCCCGTGCATATGTAAGTCGCTTTAACTTCGGTGGAGGTGACCAGGAGAAAAAAGTAGGAAATCTATCGGGTGGAGAACGTAACCGTGTGCACTTGGCCATGACGCTCAAAGAAGGCGGAAACCTGCTTCTGCTCGATGAGCCTACCAACGACTTGGACGTAAACACGCTTCGTGCTTTGGAAGAAGGTTTGGAAAACTTTGCAGGTTGTGCCGTAATCATCAGTCACGACCGGTGGTTCCTCGACCGCGTCGCAACCCACATTCTCGCTTTTGAAGGCGACTCCCAAGTATACTGGTTTGAAGGTAACTTCTCCGAATACGAAGAGAACCGCAAAAAACGTCTTGGAGGTGATGCCACCCCAAAACGTATTAAGTATAAAAAGCTGGTTTAGAAATACTTTTAAAGTTCAAATAGCGCCTGAAGTACCTCCTAAAGGGGAGGTGTTTCAGACGCTATTTTTTGTATATTAGGCTTTGTAAACCAAATGAAGAAAAATGAAAATTTCGCATCTGCTTTCTTTTGCAATTCTTTTTGCGTGCCTGACAATAGGTTGCAAAAACGAGGACATTCCTAAGCAAAGCACTTTCTTCGAAACAGATTGTAGGATCAAGCAATTTTACCATCAGAATAGATTCAATTCTTACTATTTTGTTCACTACAATTCTGAAGGGCTTCCAAGAAGCACCTCCAATATTAATAGTTCGGATGCTGAAATGTCTTATTACTATAAATTCGAAAATCAACAACTTTCGACCATTAGTCAACGCATTTTTGGCAAAGAATATCTGGTGTACAAGTATGAATATGGTATAGAAGGGCTCAACTTAATTCGTCGCTATGAACTTGAATCGTTTTACGATATTGATGGTACTCAATCACAAGTTGTTAAGAGTTACGAAGTTAATCAAATCCGCTTCAAATATGGAAAAAGTGGAAAGCCTTCCTCTATGACATTATCTTCTGTCAAGAATGATACCATTAATAACACTTCTATTTTAACGGATATGTTCACGAGTGATTTTGAATACGACGAGCGTGGAAACTTGGTCAAGGAGATCAATTATGCACCTGATAATAACAAAAAAATGCAGGTATCTACCATAAATTATCATAAGTATGATACACAAATAAATTCCCTAAAACCTTTGCACTATTTGCTATTCGAGGTATTCTATTCGGCACCCTATATGTTTTCCAAAAACAACAAAATTGCTACCCAAACTACAAACCCTTTCGAGACTCGACCAGAAATAAAATATGATATAAGGTACGACCCTGCAGGATACGTAACCAAAGATGGGCTAATTTTTTCTCAAATGGTATGGCAATGCCCCTAAGTTTGATAATTAAAACCTTTTGAACAACAACTTACAACCAATTCTATACAAATACATCACTCCTGAGCCAGCAAACACCCTGATATTCATTCAAAAGATTCTATATTGACAGTGATACGATCTAGTGTTGAATAGGAATGATCCAAAGATGATGAAGACTGTGGCTACGATGGTGCTACCAAAGATGTTCTCGAGAACAGACAAGGTCGGTTCACAGGTGTCGGTATTTTATAGTTCCCGATAATATCGTTGGGTTTCTATATGTATATGCTTGCCAAGTAGTCCATGGGAAAGAAATAAGGACGAGAAAGCATTAAATTATACTATCTTGGAGATCTTTAAAATTGTAGGTCTTACTCATTGAACTCCTTGCGTCATATTGACCAGGATCCATGCCTTGCGCGCTTCATCAAATCTAAAAACGTAAATGTTTTCCCGACGGTCCGGAACGCTAGCCAGGTTATAGTTGAAACTACTTCCACTTATAGAAATTTCCCCCTGCGGAGCAAAGCGAATTTTACGAGGTTTGTCGTCTCCTCGTTCACCCAGCGAAGTTATCGTTAAAATCTTTTCCGGATCGCCATCAAATTTACCCGAATCACTAAGTTTTAACTTATACACATCTCCACTACGCGCATGGCCAAAAATGAGATGCTTCTCCCCTTGAAGGTATACCACGGCCATTCCCATCGCATCATATCCGGAGAATTTATCAATGATTTCCTTCTTTTCAACGTCTAATGAATAAATC
>CALGRQ010000045.1 GCA_937880795.1 uncultured Dyadobacter sp.
TCCTCGAATTTTCGCACCTTTTGTTCAGTACTAGGCGCAGGTAAAACCTGTGCCTTTTTTGATTTTGATTGGAGGTCGCAAAAATGGAATTTGTTATTCCTTATTGGTGCCATCCTTGGTGGTTTTTTGTCTGCAAATGTATTGCCAAATCAGCATGCCCCAGATATTTCACCAATAACGGTTGATCGATTACGGTTGCTAGGTATAACAAGCGGGGGGAAGAGTTATTACCCTGTTGAGTTTTTTGATTTATGGTCTTTGAAGAATATTTTATTAATGATTTTTGGGGGCTTATTGATAGGTTTTGGGACTCGATATGCGGGTGGGTGTACCTCGGGACACGCTATTTCGGGACTTAGTGATTTGCAATGGCCTTCTTTGGTTGCCGTTATAGGTTTTTTTATTGGAGGACTATTTATGGTTCAGGTACTTTTCCCATTTGTTTTTAAGATATGAGAGCAGTAATATACATCGTGTTAGGTTTAATTTTTGGAGTTGCCATGTATAAAGGAGAGGCGGCTTCATGGTTTAGAATATTTGAAATGTTTAGTTTTGATTCCTTTCATATGTATGGTTTTATCGCCGCGGCGTTGGCTATTGGACTACCTGCTACTCAATGGCTAAAACGTAAGGGAAAAGATATTGATGGAAAGGTAATTTACGTTAGTCCGAAGCGTCGTTCTGTAGCGCGCTATTTATTTGGTGGTATATTGTTTGGCTTAGGATGGGCGCTCGTTGGCGCATGTCCAGGACCAATTTTTGTATTGATTGGCTCGGGTGTAAAAGCAATGATTGTCATTGCCGTATCCGCTATCTTGGGAACGTATTTCTATGGACTTTTGAGGAACAAGTTACCACATTAACATGCATAAAATCAATTCGATGGTACGCTTATGGTGATTTTAGGATATCTATTAGCACTTTTGGTAGGTATAACCTTGGGCTTGGTCGGAAGTGGAGGGACAATTCTTACGGTGCCTATTATGGTTTACTTTATGGGGGTGGATCCTGTGTTGGCTACAACATATTCTTTATTTGCGGTTGGTGTGACCTCCTTTATTGGATCGATTCGCGGTATTTACAATCGGGAAGCCGATTTGAATAAGATTGTTTTATTTGGCGTGCCGTCGCTATTGATGGTTTTTCTTACCCGCAGCTATATTTTGCCATTTGTACCGGAGGTCATCGTTATTGGTAACTGGCGATTTGCTCAGGACTTGGTGCTGATGGTTTTATTTGCCGGTGTGATGCTCGTTTCACGAGTGATTACCATTCATGGAGCAAATGTGAAAAATGAACGTATTCTGTTAGCGGGCAATGTAAAAACGATAGTTTTGATCGTGCAGGGGATTGTTGTAGGACTTGTAACAGGGGTCGTGGGTGCCGGTGGTGGTTTTCTGATTATTCCTGCGCTGGTTAATTTGTATGGGATGTCCATGAAACGTGCGGTGACCAGTTCGCTAGTAATTATTTCGATAAATTCATTTTTTGGTATATTAGGAGATATTGAAAAATTTCCGACATTCGATTGGCCGATACTTTTAGGCTACACTATGCTCGCAATTGTTGGTATATTTTTTGGATTTAAACTTAGTGATAAATTTCAAGGTTCGAGTTTACGGAAGGCATTCGGAGTTCTTTTATTACTAGTCGCATTCTATATATTTGTTCGCGAACTATATATCGGAAATTAATAGACTGGAAATGGTAAGTACCCCATTGATGATCTTTTTATAAAAAATAATTTTACATGTTCTTTCAAAATGTATATGATCAAAACTTAGCACAGGCAAGCTATTTTGTCGGGTGCAAGGATAAGAAGCAAGCTGTTGTTATCGATCCCAGACGAGACATCGAATGCTATTTAGAAATAGCAAAGCAGCAAAAATTAGTGATTACACATGTTGTAGAGACGCACATTCATGCCGATTTTCTTACAGGCACGCGTGAATTGGCGGCCAAAACCGGCGCCACGATACATCTCTCTGATGAAGGAGGAGAAAATTGGCAGTACGAGTATTCGCATAAGGGGCTTCGTGAAGGTGATGTTATTTCGGTAGGCAATTTAAGTTTGGAGGTTATACATACTCCTGGACATACTCCCGAGAGTATTAGCCTATTACTTCGAGATCACCCGACGAGTAATGAACCGGTAATGATTTTTACGGGTGATTTTGTGTTTGTCGGCGATGTGGGTAGACCTGACTTATTAGAGGAAGTCGCTGGGGTTCATGGTAGCAAGTCTCAGAGTGCGCATGAGTTGTTTGAATCCTTGAAAAAATTTTTGATTCTGCCTGACTATATTCAAGTGTGGCCTGGACATGGTGCGGGTTCTGCCTGTGGTAAATCTTTAGGGGGGGTACCTAGCAGTACGGTTGGTTATGAAAAAATCAGCAACTGGGCACTACAATTTGGTGAAGATGAACCTGGATTTATTACTGAGCTTTTAGCCGGTCAACCTGAAGTTCCAACTTATTTTTCAACGATGAAAATTTGGAATAAGAAAGAAAGACCATTATACGTGAGGCCATCTAATTGGAAACAAATTCCGAGCCAGGAGCTGGAAGGTTCAGAAGAGATCACGTTAGTTGATACGCGTGATAAAGCTGCGTATGCAGCTGGGCATATTTCGAATTCAATCAATATTCCACATAATAAAAGTATGGTAAATTGGGCAGGTTGGATGCTTTCGTATGAGAAACCGATTGTTCTTATTGCTCCGGTCGAACAACAGCAAGAAATTGTCAGAAAACTATCTTTAATAGGGATGGATAATA
>CALGRQ010000046.1 GCA_937880795.1 uncultured Dyadobacter sp.
GTAATCACGTCTTTATGCAATAGGCCAATCATTTCTTTCATTACTACGGGCAGTCCTCCTGCGTAGTAAAAATCTTCCATGAAATAACCGCCTGACGGCTGTAAGTTGAGGAGCAAAGGCACTTTGGCACATAAATCGTTAAAATCATCTAACGAAAGATCAACACCAATTCGTCCTGCTATGGCTAGTAAGTGAATTACAAAATTGGTGGAACCGCCAATGGCTGCATTGAGCATGATGGCATTTTCAAATGCTTTGCGGGTAAGTATTTGTGAAAGTCGGAGGTCCTCTTTAACCATTTCAACGATACGTCGACCAGACAATTGGGCGAGCACTTTACGTCTGGAGTCAGCCGCCGGGATTGCAGCATTTTCAGGTAGCGTGAGACCTAATGATTCCACCATACAAGCCATGGTGGAGGCTGTACCCATTACAGCGCAGTGTCCATTGCTTCGGCACATACAGCCTTCCGCAGTACTCAGTTCCTCTTGAGTGATTTCGCCTTTGCGATGCATTTCACTGAACCGCCAAATGTCACTGGTTCCAATGCTCTTGCCTCTATACCTTCCAGTTAGCATGGGGCCGCCAGAAACTACGATGGTGGGTAAATCAACACTAGCAGCACCCATTACGAGTGAAGGAGTGGTTTTGTCACAGCCGCAAAGCAGTACAACGCCGTCTATGGGATTGGCTCGTATGGATTCTTCAACATCCATACTGGCTAAATTGCGATACAACATGGCTGTTGGTTTGATCAACGTTTCGCCGAGTGACATCACCGGAAACTCCAAAGGAAATCCGCCAGCCTCCCATACACCTCGCTTTACTGATTCCGCCAATTCTCGAAAATGGCCGTTACAGGGTGTGAGTTCAGAAAAAGTATTACAAATACCGATGACAGGTCGTCCTTCGAATTCGTCCGATGGATAGCCTTGATTTTTCATCCAGGCTCTATAAATAAATCCATCCTTACCGGACTTGCCAAACCAGCCTCTGCTGCGCAATTTATTTTCTTCCATTTTTCGCCGTAGTTATTGTTAGCTAGTAAAGACATGGATCAGTAAAATATAATTTATTTACCCCTTTAAAATAAAAGATGTAAATTCGAATTATACGTGCCTGCGACGCTCTATGGTGAAAATAATTGTTCGTAATCTGCTGATAATCTTATGTTATACCCTGTGTTCTGAACAGGTAATGGGTCAAATACAACATGATTCATTTATTGAAAAATTGCTAAAAAAACATCCCGACAGATTCTCTGAAATTCTCAAGACACCTGAGAAATACAATATTCAGATTCTCTATACAAAAATTGATAGGAATTTGAAAAATGAACCTCATTTTAAAACCTATGCCTACAGGGTAAATCGGGGAGAATATTTTTATCCTGCAAGTACTGTAAAATTGCTTGCTGTGGTATTGGCTTTTGAAAAACTGAATCGGTTGGGGATTGATAAAGACACCCCGATGTTAACCGAAGCAGCCAGGCCGGAACAAACGAAGGTTGCCAGCGATTCTTCTTCGCAAAATGGATTACCCTCAGTGGCTCATTATGCAAAAAAAGTTCTTCTGGCAAGTGACAATGATGCCTTTAACAGACTGTATGAATTTATTGGTCAGGAAGAATTTAATGAAGGTTTATTGAAAAAGGGTTATAAGGGAGTTCGCATTGTACACAGGTTGGAGTCTTCCATAGGTTCTGAAAACAACCGATATACCAATCCCATCAAATTTGTGCAAGATGGGAAAGTAATATATGAGCAACCTGAACGGTATTCGCCACGAACCTATTTTGCGAACAAGCCTATTTTGAGGGGTATAGGTTATATGGATGGAGGGAAAATGGTGGATGAACCCTTTGCATTTACTGAAAAAAATTGTTTTCCGTTAGAAGAACAACATCAGGTTTTGAAGGCTATTTTTTTTCCTGCACAAACCCTAGCCCAACAACGATTTGATCTTAAAGAGAGCGACTACAGGTTTTTATACCAATATATGTCGCAGTTTCCGGTAGAAACCAGTTTTCCAGCCAATTATACGGATGATTATTACGATGGCTCTGTGAAGTATCTCCTTTTTGGAGCTACCCAAACTAGACTTCCCCGTCATATACGGCTTTTCAATAAATCTGGTGAGGCTTACGGTTATCTGCTGGATAATGCCTATATCGCAGACTTTGAGAAAGGTATAGAATTTATGCTTTCTGCTGTCATTTACGTCAACGAAGACGGAGTATTTAACGATGATCAGTATGAATATAAAACGATGGGTTTACCGTTTATGGCTAATCTCGGAAAAACTATATTTGAATACGAACTAAGTCGAAAACGAATGGTACGTCCTGACCTTGAACGATTTGAAGTTGAGTATGATAAGTAGTTATATCAGGAAGCTTTGTATTTTAGGCGAGGCGCAATTTGGCAAATATATAGGTTGATCAAATGCCCCAATATTAATAAGCCTGAACCCACATAGCCTAGAATCGTAAAGACGGGATGCTTTGCTTCTAAAATCAGGGAGATTGCGAAAATTGTTAAAGCACCCCATAACAATATTCTTAACGGCAAAGATTTATGTTCTTTGGTAGCGAAGTATACAGCAGCCCCGTTAATTACTATAAACAGATAATCCAGAGATAGTAGGCCTGTATGCGAGTGATTATGCGCCATGGTTGTACCAAACGCCAATGCTGGAACCAGCATGCAGTGAATTATGCAAAGCACAGATCCTATTATTCCTACATAATCCGCTTTCCCGTGTGAGTGTTTTGCTTTCATACCTAAAACTATCATAATACAAAAGTAATGCAACAATGTTTCATATGCAACACTGTTGCAGTTTTTTATTTGGTGGTAATTTTTATAATTTAGGTATGAGTAGGGTTAAGATTGGATTTATCCATACTTAGAACTTAACTTTGACCAGAAGGGTTTTATGATTGATATAACCTGACAAGCATACCAAATTGTTGGAAACAATGGAGCAATTGAGAAAAACTTTAAAAGTGCATAATTTACGGACAACAACTTGCCGTGAGGATGTGCTTTCTACGTTCATAAGTAAGAAAAATGCACTTTCACATGGGGACCTTGAAGGCGCCTTAGGAGAAAGTTACGATAGAGTTACTATATACAGAACACTGAAAACCTTTTTAGAGAAAGGGATTATCCATAAAGTGTTGGATGATGAAGGTTTGCGATATGCATTATGCTCTCACAGTTGTTCGGAAGAAAAACATCAGCACGATCACATTCACTTTAAGTGCAATACCTGCGGAGAGACCAACTGTTTGGAAAATCAACATATTCCGGAGGTGCAGCTTCCACAAGGATACCTGCCCGAGCATTTTAATTTGCTTATACAGGGAACTTGTCCGAAGTGTAACAACTAGGCAGCGGATATCAGATATAGTGGGGTATTTATCCTATCACAAAAAGACCAGCTCAAAATAATCTTTTAGGCTGGTCTTCTTGTTTTTGTTTAGTTGATTTGTAACACAAAATCAATATTTACATCATCGCTTCCGGGTGTAGCGGTTCCATTTTTATTTCCTGGTTGATGTCTCAGTTGCACCTTTAAAGTACCGGTTCCGGCTGCGCCTGTAGTGGCTTTCCCTACCAATCCTACGGGGTAATTATTCGCATCCTTGTCTTCTGCGGTATAAGTAAGCAGGGTAGAAGGTGAGGCTGTATAGATAAAAAGGTGCTCTTCAGCTTTTTCATCCACTTCTTTGGTGATGTCAACAGCGGGTGTTTTGCTCTCATCCAAAAGCTCTACCGTAACAGCATAGGTGGTTGCTGCTTTTAATGAGATAGGTTGAATTACCGGGGCTGCGCCACCTTCACCATCTGGATCGCTGGATGTAAACGTAGAGACGTTTGTAGTGCCCTGTTCTGTAAATTTTAGTTTAACAGTGGTAATCAACTCATTGTCGGTGTCTGGTTTAACGTCTTCGCCAGAATCTTTACACTGAACAAATAGGCTTGCAATTCCAAATAGCAGCATCCAGCTTATGTTTCGTTTCATTTTCATGGTTATTTATTTAAATGTTTAATATATGATACTTATTTATTGGACGCGCCAAATTTCCATTTCAAACGTATGGAAACCTGTCGGCCCATATCATGCGCGTAATAACGGAATCGGTTGAGGTAGTCCCGGTAGGCTACATTGAAAAGATTTTGTATGCCTATATTGATTTCCAATTCATTTTTTTCTGTGACAGGAATTGAGCTGCCAATTTGCATGTTCCATAAGGAATAAGCCTTAGGTGGTGGTGCAAAGTCACTATTCGCAGGAACACGTTTTTGTTGGGCAACGGATAGGTTTCCTGCCGAAACAAATACATTTTTCAGAGGTCCAATATTTTCAAGTTGATACTTAAGCTGATTATCCCATCGATTCGGCGGAATCATGACCAAGTAGTTGTCATTGCCTTTATCATACACGTTGAGGTAACTCAACTTACTGGATAGGGTCAGATTTTTTGCAAGTTCATAATCTACCGAAAGATCTATTCCTCTGAAGACGGCGTTGGTCTGCGTATATTTGAAATAGGGAAATGCACCACGAATCGTTAGCATAGGCTCAGCCTGGGGCTGCAAATAAATATAATCCGAGATATAATTGTAATACCCTCCCAGTTCGACCTTAATACGGTTTGTACTATATTGAATACTAGCAATGGAGTTGATCGCTTTTTCTTGCGTGAGTGTAGAATCCCCTCTTTCATATGCTGCGGCCCCGTGGTGTACTCCATCGCTGAACAACTCACTTACATTGGGGGCACGCCAAGCAGTACCTATATTTAATTTAGCCGATAAATAAGGCGTTATATTTTTGGTTGCACCAATAGTTCCTGAAAAATTAGAGAAGGTGAAATCCGTGGAAATCTTTTCCTTTTTTACATAGCGATGGGTTGCCAAGGTGCGGTAGTCATAACGGACACCCGCTTCCAATTCCCACCCATTTTTAGCGTAGCGCTCTATCCAGAAAACACCAAGATTGAATTGATTGAAATTCGGGATTAGCGGGCGTCCACTCATTAAATTATATTGATATAGTGAGCTTATACCGATTTGTCCACTTATTTTTTTTGCAATTGGCCTATGATCCCACACGAGGTCATTGGTTAGCGTATTTAGTTTAAAGGTTAGTTCCGGACGGTTCAACGATGCCAGGGAGTCATTACGAGGTCCATGTAAATCAAACTCATTCCGATCATTAATTTGTTGAGCAATTGTCCACTGCAAACGGTTTCCATCATTGAAGTGATAGTGTGTCTCTGCTTTAATCAAGTTGTGCTGAGCATTTTGATTGGGTCTTGCTATATCATAACTAAATCCAGATTTGACCAAAGGCTCGCCATTCTTGATAACATTAAGAAGGTCGGTAACGCTGCCAATATGCGCTCCTGAAAAAATACCAATTTTGGTGTCAAAGCGGCTGTAAAATACATCAATACCAAAACCTCTATGGCGATAACCTGTTGAAAGCGAGAAGTTTTTTTCGCTCAATCCCGTATTATCCAGAAAATAATCGGGTGTGCGAATATTGCCTCCGCGTTTAAGTGTACCTTGCGCACGCCATCCAAAGCCCTTCCAACCTTTTACGCTACCCTGCAAGGTCGCAGAGGAAACACCCTGACGACCGTTTGAAAATCCAACGAGATTCAATTCTCCGCTTAAAGGTTTATCAAAAGGAAGTTCTTCCGGATCTACCAAAACTACGCCTCCAATGGCGTCAGATCCATATCGTACTCCTGCTGCTCCCTTCACCACCGATAGGCGCGTTGCTACAAATGGATCTATTTCCGGAGCGTGTTCAGAACCCCATTGTTGTCCTTCTTGCCTCACCCCATTATTCATGATCAGCACGCGATTGCTATGCATGCCGTGTATGACCGGTTTGGAAATGGATGCACCGGTTTGCAGAGAAGTTACTCCAGTAAGTCCTTTTAGGCTTTCGGCAAGGTTATCGCCCCGGGTTTTAAATAATTCAGTTCCTGTTAAGCTCGTGAGTGGTTGCGATCCGGGAGTATCGGTACGATGGGCACTAATTTCAACATCTTGTAGGTGAACTTCGTCTTCTTCCAGATTGAAATCTTCTATATGTCCTTCGGTGAGATCAATTTTGAAGCGTGATGGGGTATATCCAACGATTCTGCATTCAATTTGGTAAGAACCTGGACATAGATTGTTAATCTGGTATTTTCCCTGACTATCGGTAAAGACACCGTTGTTTTGGCCAAGCACCAAAATTGTAGCGCCTACAACAGGTTGAGAGGTATGCTGATCGCGGACAATACCCTTAATAAAGCAGGCACAGGATGACGTCTGACTAAAGCTTACTGTGGTTGTAAAAACCAGAAGTAGGCTAATTAATAATTTTACCATTGGTTTTGCCTGTATTACCTGTCTTATTTTAAGGTTGGGAAGTAAATAACCTTGAAGGACCTTTACTTATGTTACAATGTTGCAAAAATATACTATTTGCAACTGTGTTGCAATAAATTTAATGAAGAATTTTATTCACGCTCCCCATTGTAGGCTGCATAGTACTAAATTTGCGTTTTTAAAATCCTGAAGGTTGCTGTTTTGTCTGTTTTACTGATTGTTAAAATTCTGCTTATACCGCCATTGATCGCGGGTGTAACACTTACAGTACGAAAGTGGGGGGAAGGTTTGGGCGGCTTAATAGGAGGTTTTCCCTGGGTAGCTGGGCCTATATCATTTTTTATTGCATTGGAGCATGGGACCGGGTTTGCGGCTTCAACGGTTCCTTCTGCGTTACTAGGTTCTATTGGGACTATTTTTTTTGCACTTGTTTATGCAATTGCTTCCACTAAAATGCGCTGGTTTCCTGCCGTGCTTGTCAGCTATGCTGCTTTTTTTGTTGTGGCGATGGCATCTCTTGGTCGATCGGTATCTTTAGAATTTGGGGTTTGTCTTAATCTCATCGTTTTGACAGGTGTGCTTTATATTTTTCCTAAACCCAAGCAAAAATCGATTATTCGAAAGCAACCTGCATATGATATACCACTTAGGATGATGGTTGCCACCATTTTTGTAGTCGTGCTTACACAGGCAGCGGACCACCTTGGACCCACTTGGAGTGGTATTTTGACTCCTTTCCCGATTATGACCTCTACGTTGGCTGTATTCACGCATGCCCAGCAGGGATCACAAGCAGCCACAAGAATATTGTATGGCTTGTTGTTGGCCGGATATGGTTTTGTCGCTTTTTTGATAGGCGTTTACTGGCTCGTTCCTATAGTAGGTATTGGTTGGGGATATTTCATCCTCACCATTAGTACAATGGCCATCAACGGAATTGCGGTAAAACTTATTCGTTAGCCCAGAAGTATGAAGCAAAAGGCGATTTTCTATAAATCACCCTTCATGGATGTACTAAACCCTTTCTAGTTTAATAGGGTAGGTCTTCTTTGCATTCCACTGGCAAACATATATATTATGGTCGTTGTCCACACAAACGTCGTGGCAATGCATGAAAATTGGTTTGTCCTGAACCATGAGCTGCAATTCGTTATTTCTATATTCAGGTTTGGTGCCGCCAGGATTCGAGATTACCTGATCATTCTTATCCAGAATGGTAACAAAACCGGAATTATTGGTTTGGTTGAGATACCTTAGTCGTGACCAGCATACCCCTGCATATAGGGTCTGTTCTTTTATGACGGGCCGACAAACAAATGCCCCTGGGAGAAATATGGTACTTATATATTTACCATCGAGGGTAAACCTTTTAAAAGAATTATGAGCCCGAGAGGTTACTAAAAGCGTCGGATTGGCTTTATTACGGTAATCAACAGTGATACCATGAGCGGTTGAAAACTGAGCATCACCATCACCTGAGCCGCCAAACTTATCTATGTATTGCCCTGTGGGGCTATATCTTAAAATCCATTGCGATCCATATCCATCCGCAACATATATGGTGCCATCGGGCCCTACCGCAGTTTCGGTGGGTTTAAAGGGATCTTTTTCCTGATAGGCTCCTACTTTTGAGGGATGCTCTATGGTGAGGAGTACTTTGCCTTTCAAATCTGTCTTGAAAACTTTACCAAGATTGGGGTCGCATATGAATAAAAATTCTTCTCCGTTTGCATTCCATAGCGTAAGACCGTGCCCCCCTGGAAAATCATGCCCCCAGCTGTCCAGGAGTTTTCCTGAACGGTCGTATATAAGAATATTATTTTTGACCTCATCTCCAATCATGATGAGGCGGCCTTTGCTATCCTGCACCATTTCATGACAGTTATTAACTGGGAATTTTGATGCATCCAGATTTCCCCATCCTTGCTTAACCCGATATCTGTGGTTGCCATGACCTATTATCTCCTCGTTTTGCTTAGACTGAGCATGGAGGATATAGAATGGCTTCAATGTGAAAGTAGCGGCCAGAGTAGTTGCTGCAACTTTTGTGAATTCGCGGCGTGAAGGTTTGTCAGTCATAGCAGATCGTTTTTTAGCAAAGACAAACATGTTTATTTTTTACTAATCTTTCAACTTGCTGATCTTCTGTTTTTACGCTGAAATAAATAGGGTAGGAGTAAAAATCTTGTCAGGGGATAATCGTGGCAAGTGACGAACAATAAAAAAGCCCTTTCGGGCTCTTTTATTTTAATATTTACTGCGCTATATGGTTGCGGAATATCTTTTACCGTAACGGTTCAGCCAGTCTAACAGACGGTTTACATCCTGCATTTTGAACAGCTCACTACCAGCGTTCATGGTTGCGGCAGAGCCACAAGCAACGCCCATTCTCACCGCTTCTCTTAGCGACTTACCCTGGGAAAGTGTCCAAACAATACCGGCAACCATACTATCGCCAGCGCCAACTGTACTTTTGGGTTGGACTGGTGGGGCAGGAATGTGTTCTACTTGGTCTTCAGTAACCAGCATTGCGCCCATAGCCCCCATAGAAACCACAACCACTTCACATTGGCCACGAATAATTAGTGCTCGGGCAGCATCATCCACTTCGTCCATTTCTAACTTATCTACACCCACAAGCTGGCTTAACTCTAAAATATTAGGTTTTAGCATGAATACACCTGCTTCCGTGGCATAACGAAGGGCTTCTCCCGAAGTATCTGCGATAAAGCGGGCTCCTTGCTTGTGGGCTATTTTTGCAATTTGGCCATAAAAATCATCTGGAACGCCCGGAGGTAAACTGCCGCTGGCAATGATATAAGATGGTTTGGGATCAAACTCTTCAAGAGTCTCCAGTACGGAGCGTACCTCTGTGGGCATCATTTCTGTGCCTGGCATTCCAAAACGGTATTGAAAACCTGTACTGGTCTCAAGAATATGGAAATTTTCTCGCGTCCATTGTTTTGTTTCAATGACAATGGTTTCAACACCTTCACTTTTTACAAGTTTATGCAGTCGTTGCCCCGTTGGGCCGCCAATGGTAAATACGGCAATGGGGTTTCCTCCAAGTCTATGAACGGCCTTCGCTACATTAATTCCGCCGCCGCCTGCTTCATAGGTAGGCGCTTCGCAGCGTAATTTATTATCAGGAACAATGCGATTTACACTTGAACTTTCGTCTAGTGCGGGATTGATAGTCAATGTTACTATAGGTCCGGTAGCCATGAATTCATATGGTCTGATTAAAAAATGTTGCTTTCAACAAATAGAATGCGAAAGTACAGCATTATCTGGAAAAGAAAGTCTATCTGATTTTTTTAGTCAATTTCACAGTTGACCATCTGATATATCCCATCCTCCATCCACGGAAAGAATTTGCCCCGTGGTAAACTTGGAGTAATCGGACATGAAATATACAGCTGCGCCATCCAGATCGGTGGGATGTCCATAGCGCCCATGATCCAAAGGTTGTTTGGTGGTGACGTATTGATTGTAGTCTTCTGAAATCCCGCCAAGCCCTTCAATAGCTGCTGGTGCCACAACGTTTACACGAATATTATGACTGGCGTAAGAAGATGCGATAGACTTTGAAAATCCTATAATAGCTGATTTTGCCGTGGTATATGCATGGTTTGCAAAGTGTGTGGGAGAAGGAGAAAATCCTAAAACGGAGCTCATATTTAGTATAGAACCCGCTTTGTGCATACCCATAAAGGTTTTTACCGCAGCCTGATTGGAAAGCATCATGGACGTGAGATTATGGTCAAGCGTTTGGTGCCAACCTTCGAGAGATAGTTCGTGTAACGGACCATCGCCTGATGTTTGTGCATTTCCGCCGGCTACATGATACAGACCGTCAAAACTTCCGAATTCGCGGATGCAGAATTGGATGGCATCCATAGCG
>CALGRQ010000047.1 GCA_937880795.1 uncultured Dyadobacter sp.
ATTCCAAAATCGATAAGCGGTAGTAGAAGTAAGCGTACCAGTTCCCAATTTTATATCAGCAGTAGCAGCGGCACCCCCTAAATCATTCCCAGAACGCCATGGCGTGTCGTGATCCACTACCCGGTCAAATGCATTGTAGCTGGGAGGCGTATAACCTAAATCTGAAATGATCGCATTAAACTGGCGATAGGCAGCTCTTTTAGTGGGCACCACACCAGCGAGTACCTGCGCATACCCTTCAGGACGCTGGCGTGAAAAATCACCGGATACTAATACCGATATAGTTTCATTTGGTTTGATTAAAAACTGACCTTTTAATCCAAGATTGTTGATATCGTTAATGTGGCGCAGAGTGCGAAGGTTTTTAACGGTTCCATCACGTTGTGTTCCCGAGAAAGAAAACCTTGCGGCAATGGTTCTGGATAATGGCCCCGTTATGGAAGCCTTTGCTTGTACAAATCCATAATTACCATAACTGGTTTCAAATATGCCCGAAGGTTTAAAACCGGGTTTACGTGTGGTAATATTAAAAGCGCCAGAGGTGGTATTTTTTCCGAATAAAGTACCCTGCGGACCACGAAGCACTTCAATTTGTTCTACATCCACAAAGTCAAGCGTAGCAATTGCAGGACGCGCCATATACACACCATCAATATAAAATCCCACACCCGGATCTAATCCGTCATTGGTTAATCCAAATGGCGACCCAATGCCTCTTATGTTAACACCCGTATTACGAGGATTGGAAGTGTACATTTGAACAGAAGGAATAATCTCTTTTAGTCTGGTAACATTAAAAGCACCTGCATCGTCTATCTGCTGCCCGCCTATTACAGAAACCGCAATGGGAACATTCTGCAACACTTCCCTCCTTCGGCGGGAAGTAATAATAACGGTATCCTGCTGATAGAGCCCTTCCAGCAAAACAAGCACTTCTTTTACCGGAACTTCTTTAATACTTACATCCTTTGTTCTGAATCCGGCAGCACTAACTATTAATGCAGCAGGAAACTTATCAAGTTGTAATGAAAACTGTCCAAGTGAATCCGAAGAAACAGATTCATATCCGTTTTTCACTTTTACTGTTGCAAAAGGAACTGGCCGGCTCCTTTCATCAATTACCCTTCCGCTCACCTGAGCCAAAGCCCACATGGGGGTAAAGGATAATAACACTAGAATTACACGTTTCATGGTTGGTTCTGGTTTATAGGTAAGTTTAATTTAATAGTCTATCATTTTAGTAGACTAAAAGAACAAAAAAAACGATCAGTGGTCAGTAAACAGCTCACTTATGGCAATGGAAATATCCACCACACATTTGATGCTGTTTGAAATACTTTGGACTATGATCGTTAGGAAAGCAAACATATGGAAGGTCATTTAGTCCACCAAACATGTAGACTATTATTTTTAAAATTTTTCCGGATTTGAACTAACCGTTCATATTAAATATCATCTTTCTGGTATTCTAAAATATCTGCCGGTTGGCATTGGAGGGCTTCACAAATCGCTTCCAGAGTGCTGAATCGTATGGCTTTTGCCTTACCCGTTTTGAGAATAGAAAGGTTGGATAAGGTAAGTCCTACTTTTTCAGAAAGCTCGTTGAGCGACATTTTTCGCTTAGCCATCATTACGTCGAGGTTTACTATAATAGGCATAAGCTAGATGGTTAATTCGTTTTCAGATTGAATTCGTATGCCTTGTTTGAACACATAGGCAATTACAAAAAGGCTTACGCCCATAAGCATCCAAGCTTCAGAACCGTCAAAGTTCAAATGTTGTATAGCGGGCATTTTAATGTTGTTTTCAACAAGATGGTCACTATACTTCATACCCATTTGGCAAAAAAATCCAATTGCCAGGGCCAGAAAAGCAGCCACCTGAATAAATTTGATTACTCTTGGATGGAAGGGTTGCTGTATGCTTATATCCTTATTGGAACTAAGCCGAAGCACATTCCAAAACAAAATAGCTTTGAGAACAGCTATCAGCAACATGATAAAACAGATTACCATAAAGTATCCGCGATCCTTTAGAAACAGGTCATCCAGGCGAGCCTGATCCCAAAGGATGGTAGACGACTCTGGTTTATCTATCAGCCAATAGGCCGCATTAATTAAAATGCCACCGGCTTCTGCACAAAGACCCGCAAATACCACCCAGAGAAATACCTGCAATACAATTCGCCAGGTGGAAGATGAAGAAGTTGTCATGATTTATAACATTTAGTACAGCAAACATAAATCAAAATTTATTGTTTTTCAATAAATATTTACTCTTTTATACAAATTATTTTCCTTTTTCAAATAATTTGTATGATTTTCAAACGCTTATATTTTGATTTTAGACAGCCTTACAGCATATAAAATGCATCGCAAAGCGCAGGAAACGGCCATTTCCTGTACTGAGCAGACTCTGCGAAAAAGCCAACGGTATTTGGGCAATTTTCAAGAGTATAAATGCCGGAAATAACGCAGTACGATTCAACCACATATACGGCAATCTACCCCTCAGGATATTCATCTCATCCGTTGTTGAATAAAATATCTCTTGCTGAAAAATAGATTTGTCCAAAAGTAAATTGAATGATGAAGTATTTAAAGCACCCGCAATTCCCTTTGATTACGGCCTTGGCAATGGTATTATTTGTAGCATGTAGCAAAGACAAAAAATTGATAGACGATGACGAAGACCCCATTGCCGTTTATGATGATGAGAAGCCAGGTGAGCTTCCCGGTTTTGGCGATGCCGATGGAGAACCGCAGGGTGTACCTTTTGTTTTACCCGCAGGTGTAGAACTGGAAGAA
>CALGRQ010000048.1 GCA_937880795.1 uncultured Dyadobacter sp.
CGGCACCCCGACAAGTTGCCTGGCACGACACTGAAGTATATGGTCTCATTCACTTTACACCTACTACCTTCGAAAACAAGGAATGGGGATTTGGTGACGCCGATCCGAAAACCTTCAATCCGAGTGACTTTAATGCGGAACAAATTATTTTGGCTGCCAAGGCTGGGGGTTTGCGGGGGATTGTGATGGTCGCTAAACACCATGATGGATTTGCACTTTGGCCCACCAAAACCACGGAGTACAACATCTCGCAGAGCCCCTTCCGCAATGGAAAAGGAGATATGGTAAAAGAGGTTGCAGATGCTGCCCGTAAACATGGTTTAAAGTTTGGGGTATACTGTTCTCCATGGGACCGAAACAATGCCAAATACGGAACTCCGGAGTATATCAAAATCTATCAGGAACAGTTAAAAGAGTTGTATACCAACTATGGCGAATTATTTATGTCGTGGCACGATGGTGCTAACGGCGGTGACGGATACTATGGAGGAGCCAGAGAAAAACGTTCTATAGACAACACAACGTATTATAAGTGGGACGAAACCTGGTCAACCCTGACCCGTAAGTTGCAACCCAATGCCAACATTTTTAGTGACATTGGCTGGGATGTTCGCTGGGCAGGCAATGAAGACGGAAGTGTGAATGAAACTTCGTGGGCAACACTGACACCCGTTCCGTCCAAAGGTCAGAATGTAGCTGTACCAGGCCAGGCAAATGCTGATGAAAATCCGGGCGGAACCCGAAACGGTAAAGCATGGATTCCTGCCGAATGTGATGTACCACTTCGTAAAGGCTGGTTTTATCATGCCAACGAAAAACCAAAAAGTCCTGAAAAACTTTTCGACCTATATATGAAAAGTGTAGGGCGTGGTGCAGCGCTGGACCTTGGTCTTGCTCCCGATACCCGTGGACAATTGCACAGCGACGACGTAGCCGTTTTGAAATCATTTGGCGATCACATCAGTGCAACATTTGCCACCAATCTCATCGCCAAAGCAAGTTCGAAAGCAGATAACGTGAGAGGATACAATAGCGTATATAGTGCTAAAAATCTCCTGGATGGAAAAAAAGATTCCTATTGGGCCACCGACGATGATTATAAAACACCGGAGGTAGTTGTGGAGCTTACCCAACCCATTACCTTTGATATCATCAGTTTGCAGGAGAATATCAAATTGGGGCAGCGTATAGAAGGCTTCGCCGTAGATACCTGGGAAAACAACGCCTGGAAAGAAGTGCACCAAGGAACAAGTGTTGGTGCGAAACGATTGGTGAAACTGGAAGTGCCTGTTACCGGTAAAAAGTTCAGATTACGTATTACCAAGTCGCCGGTGAGTGTCGCCATCAGCGAATTCGGATTGTATAAGGATTCGGAATAGATAATTCATAAAGCATGAGAGGGCCAAAATGAACGACTTCATTTTGGCCCTCTTTGCTATTCGAGAACTCCGTATAGAAAACTTCCCCATACGGTTACATCTCAATTATACCCCGGATTCTGTTTAAATTCATCCTTATTGGTAATGGCATCGAGCTGCACTTGCGGTATAGGGCGTAGCATATGGGTTTCTTTGATATTGGCTTTTGCGTCCGCATTATACTTTTGAACATAGCTTACCAGTTTGTTGGTACGCTTTAAATCATACCATCTAAATAGTTCGCCAGCCAATTCACGTCCACGTTCTTCCAGTATAAAGTCTATATTCAGATCTTTCACTGCAATTTCCATCTCGGCCTCCTTACCTGGAATGGCTCGTTTTTTTCGCAGATCGTTCATATAGGTTACCGCTTCTGCCGGACTCGTGCTCATCAAAGCTTCTGCTGCGATCAGGTACATTTCAGCAATACGAATCACAAAACCGTCCCGCGAACTCCACTCCTGATTCGCCGTTAAACGTGTGGGGTCCATAAATTTACTCATTTGAATAAATTGGGATCTGGTTTGCAAGGTTCCATCGGCCTTGTACATGATATTCCGGTCATATAGCTTATAACGATCAGCTGCATTGGCAATTTGCCCCGGTGTTGCAACAGACTTCAAGAAAACCATTGAGGTGTCTCCAAAAGCCATCTTGGCATAACCATTTACAGTCCCCGGCTTTAAATTCGCCATGTTTGCCTTCCAGACTGTTTGGAACGTTCCATGATAACGTTGATCAATTTTCTCATCGAAAAGATCCAGTAACCGAAGTGTCGGAACATAGCGCTGATACGGACGGCCATATGCCACCGATCGCTCCATGCCCGGTTGCTTGTCATATACCATGATGTAGTGCAAATGGCTGTTGTTCCCTTTTCCTGCTGCCGGATCATAATCACCGTTCATTGTATCATCGTTCGTATAGTTCACATAGTATACCACCTCAGAATTGGAACCGCCCTCGGAATTTTTCATATCCCAAAGTGATTTAAAATCGCTAAACAAGGTATAGCGCCCTGATGCAATCACTTCTTTTGCCAGTGTGGCCGCCTCTGCGTATAATGCCGCATTGTTAGTAGCACTGGCACGTGTGAGACACATACGTGCTTTAAACGCCTTGGCAACATCCTGGGTAATGCGCCCATTACTGGACTTGGCTGGTGCGAGGTTTGAAATGGCTATATTCAGGTCATCAAAAATGACCTTGTAAAATTCCTCTACACTGGAACGCTTGGCCGTTGTAACCACATCGGCCGTGGGTTCTGTCAGTAAAACCACGTCCCCCCAGGTTTCGGTGATTAGCCATAGATAATGTGCCCGTAAAAATCTTACTTCCCCCTCATATGACTTATTTAGAGATTCGCTCAATATAGGAGAAGGTAGTTTTTGCAGTGCTGTATTACAGGTATTGAGTGCTTTATACAGGTGTGCCCAGTAATCTTTGAGGTTGGTTTGCGCCCCGTTTAAATCTACGGTATAGTCCGATATTTGGTTGGCCTTATTATCTCCTCCCCGAACGAACAAGTCGGTACCGGTTTCCGCAAAAGCCGAAGGAAATTCTTTCCCATACCATAATCTGGTTCCCGAATAACTCGCATTAACAATCGCAGTTAGTCCGGCTTCGGTATCGTAGAATGTATCATTGAGTCCACTTTTATTCACTTCGGAAAGATAATCTTCGCACGAGGTCAATCCCACCAAAGAAAATGCCATGCACAGGCCTAATATTTTCGTTTTCATTGTCATGTCCTTTAAATTTTTTTCAACTACTTTTCAACTCGGATTAATTGATTTTCAGATTAAAAATCGATGTTGACACCAAAAATCATCTGCCTCATCATGGGGAAACTGAGGTCTCCGCCACGTTCCGGATCGTAATCCTTGATTTTACTGAAAGTAAAGTAGTTCTGTAATGTGCCATATACACGAACCCGTCCTACACCCACTTTTTTAAGCAATGCCGAAGGAATATTATAGCCCAATGAAACGTCCCGAATTTTCAGGAATGAACCATCCACATAACCCAAGGTGGACTGATATAGGTAATTGGTTGTGGAATATGAACTATTTGGCCTAGGGAAACCATTTGTAGGATTTTCGGGAGTCCAATAGTCAACGTTCGACGAATTTTCAAGTGCACTCGGTTTATAAGCGGAAGCATTGTATTCGTAGTTAATAAACTGCCCAACCCTTGCATAAACAAATACGCTCAGATCAAAATTTTTGTACTCAAAATGGTTATTAACCCCCAACGAAAACTTGGGCACACGTGAAAACGTGGTACGATCGCCCGGATCCACAACACCGTTTCCATTGGTATCCGCTACTTTCACGTCTCCTGGCTTATTGTTACCAAACTTTTTAGCGGCCTCTTCCTCACCCAACTGCCAAATTCCGATCTTCTTATAATCATAGTAAACTTTGGTAGGCTCGCCCACAAACCAACTGTTGGCTTCATTGCGGGTAACCCCGTTATTGAGCGCTACAATCTTCTCACGGTTCAAGGTAAAGGTGTAATCCGTTGACCAGTTGAAGGACTTCCCATTGATATTTTGGGTGGTTATAGATAGCTCCACACCTTTATTCTGAACCTGCCCTATGTTTTCAAGGATTTCGCTATAACCCGTATGCGTTGGTAACAAACTGGGTAGCAAGAGGTCTTTGGTGATGGACTTATATACATCCAATGTTCCTGAAATGCGGTTACGAAATAAACCAAAATCCAAACCGGCGTTCCAGGTTCCGGTTGTTTCCCAGGTCAAGTTTCGATTTCGGATAATACTTGGCGCATAACCGAATGCGGCTGTTGTTCCAAACGCATACGCCGACAACCCCACCCCACCCAAGGTTGCGTATGGGTCAATGGCTGCATTTCCTGATTTCCCCCAACTTATCCGTAATTTCAAATCATTGATAACCTGACTGTTTTGTAGAAATGGCTCCTCCACCACTCGCCAGGCTCCGGATACCGCGGGGAAGTAACCCCATTTATTTCCTGCCGCAAGTACCGACGACCCATCGGTACGAAGCGATGCCTGGAAAATGTACTTATTATTAAATTTATAGTTAATTCTTCCAAAGAATGAGGCTATTCTCGTTTCTCTCAGTTTGCTCCCTATCACTCTGGAAATGGAATTTGAGGCCAGGTCATGATAGGCCGTTAGTGCCGAAGCCTGGTTGTTCCCCGAGGCCGTATATTCCTCAAAACGGGTGCCCAAGGAACTGGTACCTAACAAACCTTGCAATTGGTGAACCCCAAAAGTTTTGTTATAACTTAAGGTATTTTCCCATGTATAGTTGAATGCATTATTGATTTCAACTCCTGAATTGGAATTACGTCCTGCATTAGCTACTGAATTCTGTCCTTTAAAATATCCACGTCGATAATCCCTCAAATCCAGTCCAATGGTCGATTTAAAGAATAATTCATTGGTAAGTTTCACATCAAGATATGCAGAACTGAACAATCTTTTATCAACAATATTGTTGACGAACATACCCGGTTGCTCGTCAGCCAGAGGAGTAAACTGGGCGCTATACCCCGGGGCAGGATTCAGAATGAGCGAACCATCCTCATTAAACGCTTTGGCAATAGGAAGAATTTTATTGGCCATATTCAGTGGATTATCTCGTGTATCCTGATTCTTATAGGAATAAATCGCACTCACTCCGACCTTAAATCGGTTGTTAAACTTATGATCCACGCTCACTTTTCCATTCAACCTACGATATACATCGTCAAGAAGCAGCCCTTTATCTTTCTGATACCCGAATGACGTTGCAAAAGTTGTTTTTTCATTGCCGCCCGTTAAGTTCACTTCATAGTTTTGCATCAGCCCGGTATGAAAAATATAGCTCTGCCAATCCTCAAATTGCTTGTCTTTGATATACTGAAGTTCGGTTACCTGAAATATATCCTCATCCTTGCGATATACGTCGCCATTGGTGGTGCGATAGGCCTCCCGCTTTTGTTGTGCATACTCCTCCCCGTTCATCATACGTGGATACATCGCCTTCTTATTGAAAGAAACATAGGAGTTGACCGACAAACTCGATTTTCCGGCAATTCCTTTCTTGGTCGTGATGATGATAACCCCGTTTGCACCCCGTGCACCATAAATAGCTGTAGAAGAAGCATCTTTCAACACTGTCATGCTTGCAATATCCGTTGGATTGATATCAATAAAAGAACCATATGGTATGCCATCCACCAAAACCAGAGGGGCATTATCGGCCCGAAGCGATCGATTGCCGCGCAAAACAATGTTAATATTAGAACCCGGCTGACCGCTGGATTGCGTAATATCGATTCCTGAAACCTTTCCCTGCAACGATCTGAGCGCATTTGTTGTGGGTATTGCTGTAATATCCTTAGCCTTTACCGAGGTAATTGCACCTGTAACATCACTTTTTTTCATGGTACCATACCCCACGACCACAATTTCTTCCAGTGCTTTGGTATCAGATGCGAGCTTCACGTCTATGACGGAACGGTTGTTGACCTGAATTTCCTGGGTAAGATAACCCACATAGGAAATCACCAAGGTTTCATTACCTGTTGCCACGGTTAATTTGAAAACACCGTTCACATCCGAAGTAGCACCTGTGGTGGTTCCTTTCACCAACACACTGACACCCGGCAGTTCCTCTCCATTCTCTCCCGTTACCTTCCCGCTCACTTCCAAAGCAGCCCTGACATTTTTATGCCCGTCCACCATAAAGTGTTTGTTCAAGCTCCGTTCAATTTCCGCATGTGCACCGGCAAGTGGGTACACGCCCCCGATCATGAGTAAACCCAGGGCCGAGACACTTTGTAGTTTTTTTAACATACCATCTTAACAGTTTAAAAGATTCTACTGATTTCACCGCGTCCTGCATCCTATATCTCAAAATATTGATCGGCCCGGCGCACAAAATCCGTCCATGGCTTCAAGCAACAAAGTGAATTATACAGGCGCTTTCCGCAATAAATGCGTGGAGATGTTAAAATGTGATCAATCCAAGAAATGGTCCATTTTAGATTAAAATCAGCATTTAACAACGAGGTGGAAGATGAACTTATAGTAGGAATAAGCCAAGATTATATGCGTATTTTTTAATGCAATCGTTATCGGGAACGTTGCCAAAATAGTTCATAAACAATAATTATCAGGACTTTTTTCGTCTATCTGATTATTTTGAAGAAAGGATTGAATCGAACCGCTTAATAAATTTTGAACTATTTCAATAAAATAATTTAAAATACATCGAATCAATAAGTTGTGAATGTAACCGGCAGTGTATAACTTTCAACCAAGATTCTACCGTCCTTGGCTTCATAGGTATCTGTACTCTTCCTTTGTTTTCCTTTTGGACGCCAGACAAATTGCGCTAAAACCAGAAGTACCTCAAAGTCTACTCTAATAATATGTTATTTAAAAATGTATTTAATGCTACTTTAATTTGTAAAATATTTGAATAAAGTTATCTTATTCTAATAAAATTCAAAATATTATTTTAAAACAATGCTGCTTTTCACACATTATGCCGTAATTCATACCTAAATTAACAGGAAAATCGAATTTTTATTTCGTTAACCTACCTATTCACCTAACCCGATACGATTTGATTAAAAACAAAAAAAGTGAGCGATGCGTCAACATCACTCACCCAAACTAAAAATCCCCAAAATCCATGCTGGCGCTAAGGAACATCCCTATAAGGGATCGGGAATTATTTTGCCCAATTTTTTAAATCGACAAAACATTTAAAAGTATGAAAAAAAATTTTCACCGTGGTGAAAACCTACTTAAAATAGTGCGAAAAGGTGCCGTCCAAACGATGCTCGTAACCGGGATTGTTGGACAGACATTTGCCGAAAACACACTCCCTAATCCGGAGGCAAATGCATCAACCAACGTAACCAACGCTTCCGGTACCCTGGCTGATGT
>CALGRQ010000049.1 GCA_937880795.1 uncultured Dyadobacter sp.
AAAAACGGATAAGGAGTACTTGTTCCGTTTCTTAGATGTAGTACAGGATTTTGGAAGCCGGCGTACCAATCATTTGGGAGACTTTCTTACGTATTGGGAATCGGCCAGGTCAAAACTTTCGATTACGATTCCGGCAGATACGGATGCCCTTCGGATTACTACCATCCACAAATCCAAAGGCTTAGAATATCCGGTTGTTATAGTACCGTATGCCAACTGGAAGTTTACACCTAATGCGATTTTAGACCGTCTGTGGGTCGATCTCGATGGAGTGCCTTACGAAGAGTTATTTTTGCCTGGCGCACCCGACCGAAACGGGGTTATAGGTAAGCTGAGGAGCACGATGGTTTCGGTTCAGAAAGAATTAGAAAACACCAGTATTGCGGATCAATATACCGATGAGAAGACTCGTAAACTGGTAGAAACTATGAACTTGCTATATGTAGCTTTCACACGACCAGTTCAACGATTGTACATTCTGGCCAAAAAAGAGAAAAATTGGAATGCCAGTCCAAATGTGGGTATGTGGCTTCATGACTACCTGAATCAGGAAGATTTTCAGCCAGCGTGGGAAGAAACCAAGGACTTATATGTATTGTACGAAGGAATGGGCAAATGTAGCCATGCGCATGTCAGGTCGGATTCGGAGCCTTTGGTGATGAAGGAAATTCTCAGCAACGATAGAACCAACACCTTGCGTTTAAGGAGAATGGCCGATCGTATTTTTGATATTGAAACGTTTGAGCCCAAGCATGATCGATTGCAAAAAGTGCGGTATTTGCTTACTCGTTTGAAAAGTATATCCGATATGTCGGATACACTTACCCGCTTAATTTCGGAGGGGATTTTCACCAGAAATGAGGCCAGGTCTATACAGGAACAGGTTCGGTATTTACTGGAAAATCCGAGCTTGAAAGATCTTTATCATGATAGTAACGAATTGAGTATCAATAAAGATTTATTGATTCCGGGTGGTAAATTGCTGCACATAGATAGGTTGGTAAAACGACCCAATGGAGAATATGTGTTTATGTCTTTTGTAGGAGGTAATGGAGGAGACGAGCACAGAAGACATCTCCGCAAATTGATACAGGCATTTAAAAATACAGGTAAGTCATCGTCGGGAGTAATGGTTACTTTGGAGAACGAAATGGTGGAGTGGGTTTAGGCACAGTATGTTATGCATATAGATATAAGAAAAATTAAACCAATAGATAACAGGGAGCTTGCTGTAATTATCAGACAAACACTCAAAGAGTTTAAGGCAGATAAGCCGGGGACGGTCTATTTTGATGAAAGCACGGACCATCTCAGCGATTTGTTCCAGCACGAAAAAAGTGTTTATTATGTCATTTTTCTGGATGGGAAAATGTTAGGTGGTGCAGGGGTATATCCCACAGAAGGGTTGCCGCCGGATACCATAGAACTGGTGAAAATGTATTTACGCCCTGGGGCTCGTGGATTGGGTTTAGGTAAGATGTTGATCCTAAAATGTATGGAAACAGCTCGTGAAATGGGTTTTACAAACATATACCTGGAAACCATGGCTGAGTTGAAAAAAGCGGTGGATGTATACCTGAAATTAGGATTTGAGCAACTAGATGCTCCATTAGGAAATAGCGGACATCATTCTTGCGAAATCTGGATGCGGAAGGCTTTGATATAGGTTCATATCAGTTTGTCTCGCCCTCATTGCCGGTTTCTGTTTCCTGTGACGGGGTCATCTTGGTTGCATTGTATTTGGCGGAATCACCAAGTGGTATAGAAAGACTATTCCAAGGGCCTTTTTTTAGCTGCTTAGCACAGAAAATGATTTGTCCTACGTGCAATGCATAATGAGTCAGTTGGCGCTGTATAGCCTCAATAACCGTATGTCCTTCGGAGCGAATGTATACAATTTGATCTAGCTGGCCGGGGTGCAATGATTCTAGGGCAGTAAAAAGACATTGCCATCCTTCTTCCCATTTATGCATAATTTCTTGATACTCAGCAGTAGGTGGGAGGAATTCGTTATCCCGGTTTCTCCATGCTTTCTCTCCGTCGGAGGTAAGAAAATCGGTCCATCGGGAAAGCATATTACCATAAAGGTGATTGATAATCATAGCAATGCTATTGACTTGGTTGGTGTCTTTGGTATAAAACAATTGTTCAGGATCAAGTTGTTCGATCGCTTTTTCACCTTGCGATTTATAGTTTTTAAACAGTTTTATGGTTTGCGTAAGGTAATTTTGTCCGTTCATGTTTTAATAACAGGTACTCCTTTTTTGGTGCACAGGTTCGTAATTAATGTATCATTTCGTCGTTGTAGTATAAGTTAAAAATTATAGATTATATCGCCAATGAAAAGTAAAAATTTCTTGTGGATCCTCCTGTTAATCATCGGGGTGATCGCATGCAACTCCTCAAAAACAGTTCCTTATGCTTCCAGATGGAATGCACCTTTCTCTTATGTAGATGAAGTGAAGCCGGACCAACAGGATCAAAAATCGAGACTGCGGTATGGGATTATTAATGATGATCAATACATTTATTTAACCCTTAAAACCAAGGATCCGGTAACCATCCAAAAAATCATTACCACGGGGCTCAAAGTTTCTTTTTCACCACAGGGGCAAAAGAAGGACTCATATGCGTTACTGTTTCCAGTGGTTATGAAGGAAGATCGCAAAGCGTTGAAAAGAATTGACACAGATTTACCGAATAGTTTGGGACTTAATTTGTTGTTGGATTCTTACAATAAAGAGGCGCTTTGGAAAGATAGGAAAGGACAGCATTCGATCAATCTGGTGGTTGGTGATGGCAGTATAAAGTCTCATATTTCGATGGATGAAAATGGTGAGCTTACGGAACAAATTGCTATTCCATTTAATCTTATGGGTGTTACAACTGCAGAAACCTCGGTAATGGGAATTAACATTAAAGTGGACGGTCAATCTTCTCAGTCTGGTTTTTCACCACGTATTGGTATAGGTATGGGAGGAGGCATCGGCATGGGCGGTGGCATGGGTGTAGGTATAGGCACCGGTCGTGGAAATGGCTACGGCTATGACGACAGAGGTGTAGATATTCGCTTGGAAGTGCAGCTTGCTCATGGAGATAATCGGCTGTAAGCATGAGCAGATCATTGGTAAAAGGCAGCGTAAGTTTTACCAATGATTTGCCTTTAGACCGGCTTGAAGAAAAATATTTATCTACCTGGGTCCTATGTTTTTTGTCGATATGACGCATGAACAAATGACCAAATTAGCCTATTGTGAATAAACGAAGTATCCGAAAATTTTCGAGTTTTTTAAGATTTAAACGCAATCTCACCAAGTATAGTTTTAACAAGGTGAAAGGTTACGAAGTAGTTGTTTTTTGGCTAAAAAGTGTTTTATCCAGGACACAGTTTCTGATACTTTCCGGAATATTAGTAGGTTTCACGTGTGGTTTGGCAGGCGTTATTTTGAAGTCTTTGGTGCATTATATACATTATTTAATTACGCACAAAGTCTATTTTGAGGATCAGGTTTTCTTCTATTTAATCTTCCCTTTTACAGGAATTGTTCTTACCAGTTTATTGGTTATTCTGATTTTTGATAGCCAGGATCGAAAGGGAATTCCTGCTATATTGTATGAAATTGCAAAGAATTCCAGCGTGGTTTCTTCTGTGAAAATGTACTCGCAAATTGTACAAAGTGCAGTTACTGTTGGGTTGGGAGGGTCAGCCGGTTTGGAAAGTCCAATTGCAGTGACAGGTGCTGCTATCGGATCTAATTTTGCTCAAACGTATAAACTTAACTATAAAGAGCGAACGCTTTTATTGGCTGCCGGTGCTACGGCGGGCATTGCCTCTGCGTTTAATGCACCTGTGGCGGGGGTTATGTTTGCCATTGAAATTTTGCTAACGGGAGTGGTTTTTACCGATTTTATTCCGTTGGTTGTAGCGGCCGTATGCGGTAGTTTGGTATCAAAAATTTTACTGAAAGAAGATGTTTTATTTCAGTTCACAAGCCGTAATTTTTTCGATTATCACAATCTCGGTTACTACATCATTTTAGGCATTTTGTGTGGCTTGTATGCACGATACTTTGTGCTGATTACGCAGTATGTCGAAAGTATTTTTCACCAATTAAAATGGCATCGTTTAAAAAAAGCAATGCTAGGCGGAGCCATTCTTTCGGTTCTTTGTGTACTGTATCCGCCGTTATTTGGTGAGGGTTATGACACCATAAAAATGCTAACAAACGGAGAAGTTCGTACGGTCATGGAAAATAGTTTTTTCCGTTTTATTGGTTACCGCGATTGGGTCGTTTTGGTTTTTCTTTCCATCATTTGTTTGTTAAAAGCATTCGCAAGCTCAATTACAATTTACAGTGGTGGTAATGGAGGAAACTTTGCGCCATCTCTTTTTGCGGGGGGAACTTTGGGATTTGTTTTTGCGCTATTTTGCCAGCAAATTGGTTTTGTTCAGGCGCCGGTTGCTAACCTGGTTTTGGTAGGTATGGCAGGTGTTATGAGTGGTGTATTATATGCACCATTAACGGCTATATTTTTGATTGCAGAATCGAGTTCCGGATACGACCTTTTCATACCATTGATGCTCGTTAGTGTAACTTCTTTTCTCATTGCCAAATGGTTTTCTCCTATCTCTCCCGATTTAAAAAAACTCGCGGATCAAGGTAAAATTTTCACGCGTGAACATGACCGTAATTTGCTGTCCATGTTAGAAACTTTAGACCTTATAGATCAGGATGTGCAGGAAATAAATATAGATGCATCCATGAGTCAACTGGTGCAACTGGTGAAAGAGGGAAAACGGAATATAATTGCCGTTATCCATACGAATAAAAGCTTGGCTGGCATCATCACGCTTGACGATCTCCGTCCATTCATTTTTGACGTAAGCGGCATTAAAAACCTAACCATTCAGGATCTTGTCAAGTCGCCTCCGGCGTACATTAATGCATATGATGATGTGGTTACGGTGGTCAGAAAATTTGAGGAAACAGGGGCATGGAATTTACCTGTGGTGACCACCGATGGGATCTATATGGGTTACATTTCAAAATCTGGAGTATTGAGCAAATACCGTAATCTCCTTCAAGACTATTCAGAGTAAGCTAGGCATTTACCACTAGTTGCCGTTTGTAAACCATCACGCTTGAATCGCTTTTAAAGCGATTTGCGTACACGTAACTCTTCCCGAAAAATAATCGTATAACCAATTCTAAGGGGCATTTATTAAGTCTCTCTAATGTGAGTATATCTTCATGGGTTGCTCCATATGTATTAAGATACGATGTAGATTATTTCAGAATTGATTTATTACAACCTTTTTATTTTTAATTAGTTAAGTAGTTATTATATTTGTATAATACTTGATTATTCAAGTATATATCAATTAATAATCAAGTATATGTCAACAATATCTTCGTCTTTAAAGTTTTTAATGAATCTCAATGTGGTACAGTTACAATTGGCCAAACGCTTTGATTTAAAGCTAAGTAGCCATGGGATTGACCTGAATGATTTTTTGATCTTGTACCACGTTTCTCAGGCGCCGGATGAAAAGCTCAGAAGAATGGATTGGGCTG
>CALGRQ010000050.1 GCA_937880795.1 uncultured Dyadobacter sp.
ATATAAAACAGGTATCCGTAAAAGTCGTTAACATTTCCGGAAGGGTTGTTCTGGAGAAAAGTGGAGTGAAAATTAGTAATGGGGTTGTATCTCAGGACGTGTCTAATTTGGGTTCAGGACTTTACCAGGTGATCATTTATGATGGGGTGGAAACTCATCATTTTTCTGTGGTGAAAATGTAACCACGTTTGATGGATGTGTAAAGGTTCGGGAGGTGTTTTTAAAGCCATACTTTAAAGACACCTCTCTTTTTATGATTAGGGCTGAGAAAGGAGAGGGGGGTATATAAAAAAACAGCGCGAGACCCATTCATGCGGATCAAGCGCCGTTGAAGATTTTATCGACCTGTATTTACTTTACTTCTGTTTGAAGCGTTTCCAACCAGGTCGAAATTTCAATAGCAGTTTTGTCTTTGTTCTGCATTTTCCAGTCACCGGTTTCATTTAATAGTATTGGGGTATACGTACCAGCTTTTGTATCAAACCGATAAGCATAAAATTTGGTTTGCCCCATATCGTTTCCATTTGGAACCCTTTTGGAGAATTCGGTGGTGGTAATGCTCGGAATTTTATCTACATAAGATTTCAAAGCCGTAGCCGATATTTGTACATCGGTTAATGTGGTTTCTTTAAGGTTTTCTTTAATCTCAGCAGAGGTCAGAGATGTCTGATTGTCGATAGGTTTATGCCAACTCGCAGGATTTTCATAAGTCCTGATCCTACCATCCTGATCTACTACAAAGCCTTCATATCTATTTTTTCCCCACGCACTATTGGTGTAGGACACTTCAAAATAGATATCCTGATTTTGGGTTGCGGCTACTTGTTTGGTATCAATTTCGTGATCAACACAACCCGCAAGGGTGGCCAAAAAAATAAACGAAAAATATCGGCGTCTGTTCTTCATAATTATTCAAAAAGGAGGAAGTAAATATACAAATAAAAATAAACAAATGATAGGGGATTTAGATTCTGTAAACGATATTAACTTATTGTATTGTAGATTGTTACGTGTTTGCTGTTTTGGGTTGTTGAGACCTGGGATCCGGAGTTAACCCATCACCGAGTAGTTTCGGAAATTTACCTAAATTGCCGGTATGAATCATTCACGATCTGAAATTATATTAACCTTATGATAAAACGTAGAAATTTCATTAAATCAAGTGCGGTAGCCATGGCAGGTTTGGCCATTTCTAAGGGTGCCTATGCTACGAGTGTCCCTGATTTTCCAACAGTACGAATTGCTGCCGACAAAAGAAGTTTTAAAAGCGCGGCCGTGGAAGCCACCATTACCCGCATGAAAAAAGTGATCAAGGATCCTGAATTAGCATGGATGTTTGAAAATTGTTTTCCCAATACCATTGATACCACCGTTCACTACAAACCGATTGATGGGAAGCCGGATACGTTTGTCATTACGGGCGATATAGACGCTATGTGGCTGCGCGACAGTACTGCTCAGGTGTGGCCTTACCTACCTCTTTTAAAAGAAGATAAACCTTTGAAAGACATGGTTGCCGGGCTGATCAACCGTCAAACGAAATGTATCCTGATTGATCCCTATGCGAATGCATTCTATGATCGTCCCAAGAAAAGTGAATGGAGTACGGATCATACTGAAATGAAGCCGATGTTGCATGAACGCAAATGGGAACTGGATTCACTTTGCTATGCGATACGGCTGGGATATCACTTCTGGAAGACAACCGGAGAAACGGCTGTGTTTGATGAGGACTGGTTACAGGCCATGCGTTTGGTATTGCAAACCTGCAAGGAGCAACAACGCAAGGAAAATCGTGGTCCGTATAAATTTGGTAGAACCACGGCCTGGTCTACGGATACTGTACCGGGTAATGGATACGGAAACCCAATTAAGGCGAACGGGTTGATTGCGAGTACATTCCGTCCATCCGACGATGCTTCCCAATATCTGTTCTTTATACCTTCCAATTATTTTGCAGTGGTTTCCTTTAAACAGGTAGCTGAAATATTGGATAAAACAGGGAAGGATGCAAAATTGTCGGCGGATTTTAAAGCACTTGCTTTAGAAGTGGAAGCGGCATTAAAAAAACATGCGGTGTACAATCATCCTCAGTTTGGTAAGATATACCCTTTTGAAGTGGATGGCTTTGGTAACTATCTGCTCATGGACGATGCTGGTATTCCAGGGTTGATCAGCATGCCTTATTTGGGCGCAATGTCGGTGAAGGATCCTGTGTATATAAATACCCGTAAATTTGTATTGAGTGATTCTAACCCCTATTTCTTTAAAGGAAAGGCAGGAGAAGGGTTGGGTAGTCCACATACGCTGGTAGACCAGATCTGGCCAATGGGAATTATTGCACGCGCCATTACGTCTACTAGTGATCAGGAAATTGAGGCGCAGCTACGCTTGTTAAAAACAACCCACAATCACACCGGTTTTATGCACGAATCGTTCGACAAAGACGATCAGTCCAAATTCACCCGGAAGTGGTTTGCCTGGGTAAATACTTTGTTTGGTGAATTACTCCTGAAGCTAGAAAAAGAGAGGCCGCATTTGTTGGCGAAGGTGTATTGATCGTTGTGTGTCGTATACGGGAGAATCACAGTATTTTTTGATGTGGTTCTCCCGTAAATGTTTCTTAGATGTTGGACTTGATAAACGCCAGCCCATCTCGCATCAGTTGCTCTTCCGAGTCGAACATTTTGCGCCAGATATTAGCAACGGGAAGTTTGGGACTGAATGCTTCTATACTGATCCAACCGTCGTATTTTATATCCTTGATGGCTTTAAATGTACCTTCCCAGTCCACATTTCCTTTTCCGGGTGTTGATCGGTCGTTTTCAGAAAGCTGAATAAACGATATACGGTCTCCGGCTTTGCGTATGGCATCGCCTATATTTTTCTCCTCAATGTTGGCATGAAAAGTATCAAACATGATGGTGCAATTGGGATGATTTACATCATCTACAAACCGGATCATCTCATCGGCACAGCTGGTTAAATACAGCTCAAACCGATTCAGATATTCCATCCCCAGGGTAATATCGAGTGACTCCGCATAGTCTGCTACTTCACGAATTCCCTCAATGCCCCACTGCCATTCCTGTTCCGTGGCCGGTTGTCCTGTAAATACGCCCAAAGCTGAATGAAACGGGCCCATGAGCTTGGTTGCGCCCAAAACAAGCGAGCAGTCGAGAACGCTTTTGAGATGTTCTATCGTATTCCGTCGAATTTTTGGATCCGGACTGATGAGATGTGTTTCCGGACCGCAAATGGTGTCGGTTTCACAGGCTAACCCCAGGCTATCCAGCTTTTGCCGAAAGTTAAACCAGTGCTCCGGATTGGTGTTGAAAATAGGAACTTCAACACCGTCAAAACCAATTTCTTTAATCAGTTCAAGGGTTGGGAAAAGGCTGTCATCAATTTGATTCCCCCATAAGAGGAGGTTCATGCTATATTTCATTTATTTCAATTTTGAACGGTGGTGTTGCTTGGTAGATGTTCTGGAAAATACTGAGTAACAGGTTTATCCAATTAGAATTCTCTTGGGTTTATATTGCAATTTTAGAGTAATTAAATAGGAATTATATAATCTGTTTTGATTAGTACTGACTGTATATTGATTTTAATCTATCCGGTTAATTGCAATTACGACAAAATACAGTTATCACCAATAAAAAAAGAGGCCGTCTCAAATACCATTGAGGCGGTCTTTTACATTAA